>NZ_LKGQ01000009.1:0-128019 GCF_001401785.1 Pseudoalteromonas sp. P1-16-1b
ATGTGAAAGTAGGACATTACCAGGCTCCAAATACAAGAAAGCCCGATTCGAAAGAGTCGGGCTTTTTTACGTCTGCAGAAAAGTGAAAATATTAGCTATCAGCCGTCAGCTATCAGCTGCACAGCGTTAACCTGACCATCGTAGCGTGGGTTGAGTATCACGAAGCCCATGGGCAAAATAGCGCACCGACTCTAAATACAAGCAAGCCCGATTTAAAAGAGTCGGGCTTTTACGGGTGTAAAGGAAGCATCCTTAAAACAGTCCATAGGCTTCAGTTTCTTGCTCTTGAGCGCTGCTAGATGGTTCAAGCTCTTTGGGCTTAAATATTGCGCTAGGATCAATAAGTACACTATGTTTATCAGCGAGTTTGATCAGTCCATACATCATGCTTCTTGTTTGGGGGTCAATATCAAAACCAACTTCGGTAAGCTTATCTAGTGGTTTAATATCTTCTTGTTTATATTCAATATTATCTTCAACCTTATCAACTAATAGGCCTACATGAGGGGTCATGCCATCTTTAGTGGTAAACACAATAATAGGTTTATAATCTAAAGTGATTTGTTCTATTGCAGAGTCGAATAAACGCTCTAGGTGAATAAGATCATGTCGCCTTATAATCTCAAGTTGAGTACTAACTTGTTTGCTGTTGCCTTTTATATATGCATCTATTGCACTGGTCAATTTGTGTAGAAGCGATTTAAACGGGTCATCAAAGCGTGACATAGTATTTTTTAATTCATCGTTATCAGTTTTAAACTCTGTATAAAACTGTTCAAAATCAGTAAGCTCATACTGATTCGCCTTTAACGAGCTTTGCGAAACGAGTAGTTCTTGCTCTAATTTATTAAACCAAGCAATTAGTTGTTTTTGCCAAGATTTAAGTTGCTTTAAAGCATCTAAATTACTGCGCTCAGTAGAAACTCCATTTAAAATGATTCCAAGATCAAATACAGGGGTTGGGATCCCCATATAATCTTTAACGCCCAAAAAGCTTTTATTATCGTTAGGTAACACCGTGAGGTTATTATTAAATTGTTCCGTTAATAAGATATCAAGAATCTTAAGTGAAATGGTTTTATAACCCACTTTAAAGTTAATTAAGTCCATAGTTTCCTCACATACTTAGTTTGTATATTAAGGATAGAACAATATTTGGAAGGTACTTATTTATTCACATAATAAGAGCGATATACATTACGTTTATTTTCATTTTTTGTATCAATAAAAAACTTTTTGATTATTTTATCATTTGTTAACAGTGAATTAAGCTCTTTCATTAGGCACGAGTGTTTAAGCGGTAATTTGCAGTTTGCTGCAGCCCTACTAAATGCCATCGCATTAATATAACCTTCAAAATGAAGACGGTTGGGTTTTGTAATCTTGTTTGCTTGCATATCGGCCAAAAATTCATTACAAAAATCATCATTACATGTGAGTGGATTAGGAACAATTTCTGTAACCATAATATGTGAGGGTGTGGTTACTTCATCAAATAAGTCAAAGCTAGGTACAAAAGAAACACTGGTATAGTCTGGGGTAAAATTCTTCGCATGTGCACTGTTTATAAATTCACCAAGTGGTGCGTAGGTGCCAACTAAACAGATAGCTGTAACCCCACTGGCTTGTAAGGCATTAAGCGCTGATGCTACATCATGACTATTACGTTGATAACGCGCGACTTTTATAGGCGACAGATCATATTTTGTTAGTTCTTTCCTTAGCCCCGATTCTACGTACAAGCCAAACTCATCTGCTTGAATAAATAGCCCTATCTTTGTATGTTTGCGCTCCTCTACTAAGTATTTAATTTGCTCTGCGGCTTCGTCATTGTAGCTTGCTCTTAAATTAAATATGTTAGCGCGTGATTTATCATGTAGGAAGCTTGCCCCGCTAAAAGGCATTAAGAACGGAATTTTTGATTGCTCTAGTAAAGGTATAATAGCATGGCTGGTTGGGGTGCCCATAGCACCAAACAATGCATCGACTTTGTCGGAATAAATAAAAGTACGGGTATTATTAACGGTTTGTTTTGGTTCGTAATTATCGTTAGCAACTAGAAGTTGTACCTGAGCGCCGTTTATTCCGCCGGCATTATTAACCTTGTTAAAGTAAATGCTACTGCCTTTATACAATTGTTGACCAATATTTTGAGCCGGTCCGCTAAGCGCTGTAGACATGCCAAGTTTAATAACTTTGCTATTATCTTGCTCTGCAAAGGCTAAAGGCTGTCCTAGGGCTATTGCAATGAGGGCAATACTAAGGTGTATTATTATGCGAAGTGCGTTCATACCAGTTATTTACAGCCTTTTTTAATAATATATTAAACGGCTTTATGCCATTCACACCTAACTCGGTTTGGATATTTTTAGGTTTCCAATTTTGTAATACTAGCCTAATAAAAACAGATTGGAAATTATCCTCATCATTTGGCAAGCTAAGAGGAGATGCCCAAAAGCTTCGCCATAGTAAAGGTGTAATATTAAATAGCTGATAGTCACTTGTTAACATAGACTTTAATCTTGATTGATCAGCTATGCTATTGGTATGAGTATTAAAGCGTGAAACAATTTTTGCTACCAGTTTATAATCTAGCTGACTAAAATGGCTGAGCAATTGCAAAGGAAAATCAGCTTCGAACTGGGCTGTTAATTGTTCTAGTAGTTGGTCATTTTTAGTTAAGCTCTTAATAACTAATGCGCTATGTTCACCCGTTGCCTTATCTTTTTGAAAACCCAGCTTAACCAAATTAAAGTCATTATTTTGCCAAAAACTAAGTAATTGCGCATTAGCACCAAAGCTAGCACCAAACCAATCACACTCGTTCTGTAATTGCTGTTCACAGTAATGAAGTAATTGTGTTCCTAGGTGCTTATTGTGCTGCTCTGGGTCAATGGCAATTCGCACCACGCGAGCGCAGTATTGTTTTAATACCTCAGGGTTAAAGCTTAATTGTGCAAGGCTTTGCGCCATTAAGTGCCCTTGAGGGCGGCGCTTACCTTGCACTACTTCATCACTCAACGATGTAGTAAAGCCACCTTCTATCGCTACTAAACACACACCAAGAATATTATCACCTTGTTGACAAACAAATAGGCGTTGCCCAGCGGCATCTAGTAAGTGACGTAAGTCATTCACACTGGTTTGATAATGTGCCAGTGTTAGTAAGCCAACAACTTGATGAAGCAGTGGCTCGTCGTTAGTAAGTTGATTTGCTTGCAGATGCTTAAATTGTAGGGGAGCAGTATTCAAACTAGCGCTGTGATGTTCTGCATCCAAAGCTAAGAGTGTACGAAGGTGCAGCTCTAAAGGATCGTGCTTTGCAAAACGGATTGGCTGCTCAAGACTGATGCTACGCATGTTTTTAAAATGCGTTTTGAGGTAACGAGTAAACTTTAAAATATAACCGCGACCATTACCTTCATAGCCAATCATAGTGCTTGAAAAGACCACGCGAGGATAAAGGTGAAGAATTTTTATGAGAATTGGAACAGGGATTGCTGCTGCTTCATCAATTAATAGCAAATCGCACTGCGGTTGTTCGTTCAGTAGTTGATCAGGCGCCATATAGTGCATGTTTGCAATGTGTTTATCGCCAGCTCGATAATCTATATCAAGCTCACTCGCTAAGTGCTTAAAACTACTGTGCAAAGCACGAAATTGCATAGAGCAAATAAGTATGTTTTTATCGCTGAGTTTACTTGCTGCAATACCTAATGCGGCTGATTTTCCTCTTCCCCGATCTGCATTAATTAATAATGGTCGATTTGCTCGTCCGTTTGCCGTTTTTATTATTAATTCAATACACTGTTGTTGCTCGGTAAAGTCAATTTCACCAGTTGATAGATTCGTATCGGTAATACACTGCCAACCATTTTGCTGGCTCAAATGCAGTAAAGTAGTTTTGCTTAGTAAGTGAGCTAAGCGTTGGTTAAAAAAGCTGTAAGGGTGCATTTGCCCAAAAGATTGAAATAAGGGAAGGGCGTCATCACACCAGTGTTCAAGTTCTTTAAGTTCGGGTAGCAATATAATTAAAAAACCACCTGCTTGCACAACGCCACTAAGCGCAGCTAGTTTATCTGGCACCAGTCCACTGTAGCCGTCATAAACAGCATGGGCGCACTCTTGCCCTAAAATTTGGTGGGTATGCTCTGGCCAATGTGCATTAATTAAATGAGTGCTTTTTGACAGTACAAAAGAAGGATGCTGCAAATGAGCAAGCAGCTGAGTACATTGCTCATAACACCAATTTTTATCGCCTGTAAGCAGCAGTAACTGGCGATGTTTCGCATACGCAAGTTGTTGCTGTACACGCTCTACAACGTGGTTAAACGGCTTGTAATCTTGCATAAGCTGTTACTAACCACTTACTGCCTAAGTCGTCAAAGTTAACTTGTACGCGAGATTGTGCGCCACTGCCTTCGTAGTTGAGTATGGTGCCAATGCCAAACTTTGCATGCAGCACGCGTTGACCTAAGTTAAATCCGCTTTCTTCAAATGCAGCATGGCTAACCGATGCGCTAAAGCGACCGGCTGCAGGCGGGCGAGATACTTGTGTTTTAATGCGAATTTCTTCTACGCAGTCTTCGGGTATTTCACGTAAAAAGCGCGATGGGCTGTGATATTTCTCTTGGCCATATAAACGGCGGCTTTCGGCATGGCTTATATACAGCTTATCCATAGCGCGGGTCATACCCACGTAACAAAGACGGCGCTCTTCTTCTAAACGGCCGGTTTCTTCATTACTTTGCTGAGATGGAAACATACCTTCTTCAACACCGACCATAAACACTAAAGGAAACTCCAAACCTTTAGCTGAGTGAAGCGTCATCATTTGTACGGCATCTTCATGCTCATCGGCTTGGCCTTCGCCAGACTCAAGTGAGGTGTAAGCTAAAAAGCCTTGTAGTGGCGAGCTAAACTCTTCCTCTTCAGGGAGTTCATACTGATCGCAGGCACTAATTAATTCTTCTAAGTTTTCTACTCGAGCGCGGCCTTTTTCGCCTTTTTCAGCCTGATACATAGCCATCAACCCTGAGGTTTGAATCGCGTATTTAGCTTGCTCATGCAACGTTAAGTCACTAATTTTATCTTCAATATGCTCAATAAGTTCGACAAACTTTGCAACAGCTCCAGATGCTCGACCCGATAAATGCTGTTGTTCTACAATGGCTTTAGCAGCATACCAAAGCGGCAAAGATTCAGCGCGAGCGCAGTCACGTATATGGCTTAATGTTTTGTCGCCAATGCCTCGGGCTGGGGTATTAATTACACGCTCAAATGCGGCATCATCTTGGCGGTTACCCACTAAGCGTAAGTATGAGAGGGCATCTTTAATTTCTTGACGTTCGAAGAATCGCATACCACCATAAATTCGGTATTTTAAACCTTCTTGTAGCATCGCTTCTTCAAGTACCCGCGATTGCGCATTACTACGATACAAAATAGCCGCATCCTGTAGCGCATTTCCGGCATTTAGCCAGCTGCGTAATTTGCTACTCACAAAGCGCGCTTCATCTAGCTCGTTAAAGGCGGCATAAATAGAAATTGGTTCGCCGTCGTTACCGTCAGTCCACAAGCTTTTACCCATACGCTCGGAGTTATTTTGTATAAGTGCATTAGACGCTTTAAGAATAGTGGCAGTCGAGCGATAGTTTTGCTCAAGACGAATCGTCTCTGCATCAAAGTCTGTTAAAAAGCGTTTGATATTTTCAATTTTAGCGCCACGCCAACCGTAAATACTTTGGTCATCATCGCCTACAATCATGATGCTACTAGTGTCGCCCGCAAGTAGTTTTAACCATGCATACTGAATAGTATTGGTATCTTGAAACTCGTCTACTAGCATGTGTGCGAAGCGCTGCTGATAATGACGCAGCAAGGTTGGGTTGTTTTTAAGAACCTCATAGCTACGTAGTAATATTTCAGCAAAATCAACGAGACCTGCTCTATCGCAAGCTTCTTGATAGGCTGCGTAAACGCGCAGCATCATTTGCTCGTTAATATCGTATGCCTGAATATCTTTAGGGCGTAAAGCTTCATCTTTTTTAGCGCTTATGTACCAACCAAACTGTTTGGCTGGCCATTTTTTATCATCAATATTCATAGATTTTAACAAACGCTTGATCATACGAAGCTGATCGTCAGAGTCTAAAATTTGAAAGGCTTCAGGTAAATTTGCTTCACGGTGATGTGCCCGTAAAATTCGGTGCGATAAACCATGGAAAGTACCAATCCACATGCCGCCAACAGGGGCTTTTAGAGTTTCTTCAACCCTTGAGCGCATCTCTTTAGCGGCTTTATTGGTAAAGGTTACCGCAAAAATACTGTAGGCAGAGGCTTGCTCTACTTGCATTAACCAGGCAATACGATGAACCAATACTCGAGTTTTACCTGAACCTGCTCCTGCTAATACCAGCATGTTTTGTAATGGCGCTGCAACGGCATCGCGTTGTTTATCATTTAAGCCATCGAGTAATTCTGAAACGTCCATCGTTACGCCTTTTTAATCAATAATGAGAGCAGTATAACAGGTGTTTTTGTTAGGCTAAATAAAATACTGTTTTTATAAACAGCTATTTATAAAATAGGTATTTAAGTTGTTGAATAGTGAACAGTATAAACTGAGCAAGTAACTAAAATAGCTATTTAAAATTGCTAATTTGACTTATTTTTGGCAAAAAATACTAAAGCGATAAATTCGTAATAATTTAACTGTATGATTTGTAAGCCTTAATAAATTGGCATAAAGTGTGTAAGTATAAATAATAAGTACAAATACAAAATTAATTAAACTACAGAGGTTAGTATGTCTCAACAAGGTTCTGGCGGAAATGTAATAGCCGCTCTATGTAATATTTTTTTCCCGGGTTTAGGGCAGTTGGTGCAGGGTCGTATTTTATCGGCGCTGGTGTTTGCCATTTTGGTTTTTGGCGGTTACGCGTTATGGTTCTTAGTTGTTCCAGCTATTGTTGGAGCCGTATTCCATTTATGGGCAATTATTGATGCTGCCCGCTATCGCTCAGGCGGTTAGCTATATTGATGATACTAAATAACCTGAACTCTGGATAATAAATCTATCTCTAGCGGCTATTTTGAGCGCTAACTGCGTTGAATTTACTTGCAATAGACTAGCTATTGACGCGTAATTTCGCCTTGTTTTCACTGAAAATCTCTGGCTAGAGAAAATAAACATAAATATCATTTTATTCAATATGTTAGTAAATCTCTTAACCAGAGTTCAGGTTAAGTAGCGCCTTGCGGCGCTATTTTTGTATCTGGCTTGCGTTATTCATAACTGACTAGGTTATAATCTGTTGTAATTAGCAGTACTGGAATAAAGTTATGGAATACCAATTTATTCGCGACCCTATTAGTGGGTTAAGAATTAAAATAAGCAGCGAGCATGCGATTATAGGCCGTTGGTTAAATGAAGAAATAGGCAAAGACAAAGTGGCTATGGTGCTGGCGCTTATTAGCTCGGTGAGTTCAAGCTTTGAACCGTTAACACTTAAAGGACAAGAAATTGACCTGATCCTTTCTAAAGATGAAGCGTTATTTGAAGCGCATGCGCTGCATCAAGATAACGAAGATATATTAGCCTACCAAGATGACGAATTAATGCTTGAAGAGAATGATTTAAGCAGTGGTTGTGGTTTTGAAGACTTTGTTGACCTGATCAACTCATGGCATGAGTTTTCGGCTGGTCGTTAAGTTATATTATCTGTATTATTACCCTAATTATAAATCCAACAGTGGAACCAATATGTCTGCGAATTTAAACAAGCTAGTTGTTATGCTAGAAATGCAAAATGCCATGAATACTAAAGTACATGAGCAATGGTTTAGTCAAGGCTTTGAATGGTATAGAGCTATTTGGGTTGAATGTGCAGAAATGTTAGATCATTACGGTTGGAAATGGTGGAAAAAACAAACTCCAGATACTGAACAAGTGATTTTAGAGCTGGTTGATATTTTTCACTTTGGCTTATCGTTGCGTATTGACGGTGAGACCAGCTATGAGCAAATCGCTACGCAACTACAAGCCGAAATGAGTGCACCACAACAAGGTGATGACTTTAAACAAACGCTTGAATTACTAGCGGCCAGTGCTGTTGCCAATAAAACCTTTGATGCAGCCGCCTTTGCTGGTTGTATGGCGCAAATAGGCATGGATATTGATGATTTATACCGTGGTTATGTAGGTAAAAATACGCTTAACTTTTTCCGCCAAGATCATGGTTACAAAGATGGCAGCTACATTAAAGTATGGCATGGTCAAGAAGATAACGAACACTTAGTAGAAGTAGTTAAAAGCCTTGATACTGAACATGCAGATTTTGCAAAACAGGTATATCAAGGCTTAGTAGCGCGTTACCCAAAAAGCTAATTATATAATAGCGCGGTAGTCGGTTACGCTTAAGTAATCGCTTATATCGTTATGTGGTTGCTGACTATTAGGGTTAGCAACCGCAAGTAAATGCTCAATGCCGTATTTTCGTGCGGCATTTAATACCGGTAAACTGTCATCTACAAATAAAGTGCGGCGTTTATCAAACCCTAAGTCCTCTTGCACTTTATGCCACAAGCTTTGTTGCTCTTTACTTACTCCATATTCATGAGTCGATACCACCCCGTCTAAATAGTTATCAATAGCGGTATGTTCAAATTTAAGCATTACGCATTCAGGATGGGCATTGGTAAGTAAAATGAGCTCTTTACCTGCTCGTCTAAGTTCAGTTAAAAAATGCGGAACGTCTTCACGAATTTTGATTAAGTGGGCAGACTGGCGTTTTAGTTCGAGAATAGGTAAGTTTAGCTGTGCTTCCCAATAGTCAGAGCAGTACCACTGAATTTTGCCACTCACAGCCTGATAGCGTTTTAAGATATCTGCGCGGGCTTCCTCAAAACTGATATTTTGAGCCAGAGCATGTTGTTGGGGTACAACATTGAGCCAAAAGTCAGTGTCGTAATGTAAATCAAGTAAAGTTCCATCCATGTCGAGTAATACAGTATCGATTTTTGACCAGTTGAGCATGATGTATCCTTGTGAAAACTACTTTTTGAAATGAATAAGTTGCGATGAAGTAGATTAATGAACTTTGTTAATTGAGTTATTAAGGTATAAATCCGACAATATTATATTAAGAGCGTATTCGTGGCCTAAAATAAAGAATTAACCTTAGCTAAACCCGAGAATTATTTGCTCAATTAAATTGCTTTTAATTCAAACTGAAACTCGCATCTTATACTCATTTGGGTATATGATTAGTATAACTGCAATGATAGCAAATTGATGCCCATGACACAGAAAAAGCACCCAACACCACCACAAATTCTCAGTAATAATGTTGTCGCTAAAAGTCGCTTATTTACTGTGGAGTCTTTAGAACTAAAATTTTCAAATGACGAAGAGCGTCAGTATGAACGAATTCGCGGCGGTGGCCGTGGAGCCGTTATGATTGTACCTATGACCACTGAAAATGAGTTATTACTGGTTCGTGAGTATTGTGCAGGCACCAATGACTATCAGTTAGGGTTTCCCAAAGGGCTGATTGACCCAGGTGAAACGTCTGAACAGGCTGCAAACAGAGAGCTCAAAGAAGAAATTGGCTTTGGCGCTGAATACTTTAAACCGCTTAAAACGGTCACTATGGCACCGAGCTATTTTAACGCAACCATGCATATTTTGTTTGCTAAAAATTTATATCCTGAAACCTTACTAGGCGATGAGCCTGAGCCCTTAGTGGTGGTGAAATGGCCACTTTCACAATGGCAGTCGTTATTAGAACAACCTGACTTTACTGAAGCACGTAGTGTTGCGGCTCTGCTATTATTAGATAAGTATTTAGCCTCAGGAGACATTAATGAATAAACTTCTAGAGCCATGTATTGAGCTTGCGCAAAGTGCAGGGGATGCCATTATGTCTTTGTATAAAAAAGACGATATTGGTCAGCAAGAAAAATCAGATAATACGCCAGTAACCAAAGCCGATCTTGCCGCAAATGATGTGCTCGTAGCAGGTTTAAATGCGCTTGCTCCCGACATCCCAATTATGTCAGAAGAAACCCCCATTCCAGCGTTGCAAGATAGACAGCACTGGCAACGTTATTGGTTGCTTGACCCAATGGATGGCACCGGTGAATTTATACTCGAAAGTGGTGACTTTGCCGTTAATATTGCATTGATAGAAAATAACCACCCAGTGCTGGGGGTTATTCATTGGCCAGCAAAGGGCGTGACCTATTATGCAACGGCTAAAAATGGGGCATTTAAGCGTGAAGGTGAGCACGATAAACAAATATTTGTAGCACCGCCCGAGAGTTTAACTTTGGCTGTAAGCCGCCGCCAAAAAATAGAAGCAGTTAGCCAGTATCTAAATGCGCAATTTGCAACGGTGGCTTTAGGTTCGTGTTCACTTAAGGCGTGTATTGTTGCTGAGGGTAAAGCAGATTGTTTTTTAAGAATAGGTCCTACAGGTGAGTGGGATACGGGTGCATCGCAAGTTATTGTTGAAGAAGCGGGCGGCTGTATTACCGACGCTGAATTTAATCCTTTAACGTATAACCAAAGAGAAAGTACAGAAAATCCGGATTTTATTGTTATGGGTCATCCCGACTGGGAGTGGCAAAAAATGATAAATCCACATCAGCGATTACTGTAAATACCACTGTTTGATGGGTTTTTGTTCACTTAAACGCTTTTAATTAGTAAAACCTTGCATTATAGGTTTATTCCTATATTATAGCGCTCTCTTCGAAACAGGCTTGTGAATAACACAATACTGTTACTAAGAAATTACAGGCGCGGGATGGAGCAGTCTGGTAGCTCGTCGGGCTCATAACCCGAAGGTCGTCGGTTCAAATCCGGCTCCCGCAACCAATTTTTTTAGAAAATTAGGTACTGTAAAAGCTCAAGCTTAAGAGTAAAAATTAAGTAGTCGATAGACTTTAAATATACAGGCGCGGGATGGAGCAGCCTGGTAGCTCGTCGGGCTCATAACCCGAAGGTCGTCGGTTCAAATCCGGCTCCCGCAACCAATTTCCTTTAGAGGATTGGAAGCCAAGTTGTAATGTAAGCAACTATAAATAAATCTGCAATTTCAGGCGCGGGATGGAGCAGTCTGGTAGCTCGTCGGGCTCATAACCCGAAGGTCGTCGGTTCAAATCCGGCTCCCGCAACCAATGAAATAAACAGCTATATTAAAGCAACACGCCTAAAGCGTGTTTTTTTATGCCTGAAATTCAGTGAAGTAAATAGCTCGTCGGTCTCAGCTCTTCATTAGCCAGCAAAGGTCGTCGGTTCGCTCCTTACAAACTCTGGCTCCCGCAACCACTGAAATAAACAGTTATAGTAAAGCAACACGCCTAAAGCGTGTTTTTTTATGCCTGAAATTCAGTGAAGTAAATAGCTCGTCGGTCTCAACTCTCCATTAGCCAGCAAAGGTCGTCTATTAAATTCCGGCTCCCGCAACCACTGAAATAAATTGTAAGAATGAATCGACACTCTATACGAGTGTTTTTTTATGCCTAAAATTCAGTGAAATGGATAGCTCGTCGGTCTCAGCTCTCCATTAGCCAGCAAAGGTCGTCTATTAAATTCCGGCTTCCGCAACCACTGAAATAACATGTTTTATTAAATCGACACGCTAAAGCATGTTTTTTTATACCTGAAATTCAGTGAAGTAAATAGCTCGTCGGTCTCAACTCCCCATTAGCCAGCAAAGGTCGTCTATTAAATCCCGGCTCCCGCAACCACTGAAATAAATTGTAAGAATGAATCGACACTCTATATGAGTGTTTTTTTATGCCTAAAATTCAGTGAAATGGGTAGCTCGTCGGTCTCAGCTCTCCATTAGCCAGCAAAGGTCGTCGGTTCGCTCCTTACAAACTCTGGCTCCCGCAACCACTGAAATAACATGTTTTATTAAATCGACACTCTACAAGAGTGTTTTTTTATGCCTAAAATTCATATTCCCTCACGCTATTTTTAACACGTATACCTGCTGTTCTTTTCTAATTCTACTTTTTGAAAGTGTTATTGCTGAATATTTAGTATGCTATGCACTAAACTCTTTAAAACTTTTTGTAATCAAAATTATGACTGAACTTTATCACTGGTTTGATTTAATAGGTGTGGCGGTATTTGCTATCTCAGGCACCTTGGTAGCCTATGAAAAGAAAATGGATGGCTTTGGTGTAGTTGTACTTGCAACTGTTACGGCTATTGGCGGCGGTACCGTTCGCGATGTGATACTCGACCAGCCCGTATTTTGGTTACACGACCAAAGCTACTTCTACGCTATTTTGGTGGCGGTTCTGGTTACTACACGACTGATCAATAAGCAAAAATCCATTCCATACTATGTATTGCAAACCGCTGACGCGTTTGGCTTAGCCTTTTTTGCGGTCATGGGAGCGCAAAAAGCGCAATTGGCT
The DNA here is from genome assembly GCF_001401785.1 of Pseudoalteromonas sp. P1-16-1b. Classification (GTDB taxonomy): domain Bacteria; phylum Pseudomonadota; class Gammaproteobacteria; order Enterobacterales; family Alteromonadaceae; genus Pseudoalteromonas; species Pseudoalteromonas undina. The sequence goes on from NZ_LKGQ01000009.1 coordinate 12,439, forward strand.
GGTATGCCAGATATGACGGTTGTGATTATGGCTGTAATAACCCCCTGTTTTGGTGGGCTTATTCGCGACGTGCTTGCCCGCGATATTCCAATGCTGCTTAAAGGTGAGCTGTATGCTATTACCTGTATTGCTGGTGGCATTGTCTATACATTAAGTATCAACCTATCGTTAACGGTGGAAGTGGCAATGATTCTGAGTATGCTAATGACCTTATTGCTACGTTTTTCGGCGATTAAATGGAAGATTATATTACATGTTTTTAAATATCCTGACTAAACTGTGTAAATACAGCTGTTAACTAGGGCCTGTTGACCTTTGCGGATTAAAGTTTGTTCAAACTAGGGGCGATTTAATCGCGGCGCGAGGTTTGTAACCTAGTGGACTAAGTGAAAACCGAGCAACAAAGAGTAAATCGCCCCTAGGCAGAACCCTTCGGGCAGCGCCTGTTTGGCATTAATGCTGTGTTATCGCCTATTTATGGGGAGTAACCACACGACATAGGCTCTGCCTTGCCTAAATACCAAACAGACTGCTGCAAATTTAACCTTGAAAGGTCAGCAGACCCTAGGATAAGGAATGTCGTTAGCCCGTATATTTTCTCGCGCGCAGGTGGGGATAAACGCCCCCGAGGTGATGGTTGAAGTACATTTAGGGAATGGTTTACCCGCCTTTCATATCGTCGGTTTACCTGAGGCGTCGGTTAAAGAGGCCAAGGATAGAGTACGTAGTGCTCTAGAAAACTCGCAATTTGGATTTCCCGATCAACGTATTACCGTTAATTTAGCACCTGCCGATCTCCCTAAGGATGGAGGGCGATTTGACCTTGCGATTGCGGTAGGTATTTTGGTCGCATCGGGACAAATAGTTTGCCCTGATATTCACAAGTATGAATTTTACGGTGAGCTTGCACTTAATGGTGAAATACGTGCTGTAAATGCCATTTTGCCTTCAGTGCTTGGTGCTAAAGAGCAAAATCGTTGCTGTTTTCTGCCTCTTGAAAACGACAGTTTGGCCAGCCTTGTCAGTGGTGTAAAACGAAAAGCCGTCAGTTCTATTCAAGAGGTATGGGGAGACTTGCTCAATCAACAACCTTTACCGCTTAACATTGCCTACCCTGATTGCACTCAAGCGCCAGATTTTTTACTCGATTTAAGTGATGTAAAAGGCCAACCTGGTGCTAAACGTGTATTAGAAATTGCCGCTGCTGGTGGGCATAACTTATTGTTTTTAGGTCCACCAGGAACCGGAAAATCAATGCTTGCACAACGAATGGCCACCATAATGCCAACCATGTCTGATGATGAAGCCATTGATACTGCTGCTTTATATTCAATTATTGGCCACTCAATTGATTTAACCAATTGGCGTCAGCGACCGTTTCGTAACCCGCACCACACTTGTTCTGCAGTAGCGCTGGTGGGTGGCTCGTCTAACCCTAAACCCGGTGAAATATCGTTAGCGCATAATGGTGTGTTGTTTTTAGATGAGCTCCCTGAATTTGAGCGTAAAGTGCTAGACTCGCTACGCGAGCCAATGGAAACCGGAACAGTGACGATTTCGCGCGCGGCCAGACAAATGGAATTTCCAGCGCAGTTTCAGCTTATTGCAGCACTTAATCCCAGTCCGACAGGGTGTCATCATGATAAACGGGCGACACCCGATCAGGTAATGCGCTATTTATCGCGAGTATCGGGGCCGTTTATTGACAGAATTGATTTGCAAATTGAACTACCAAGGTTGAGCAGCATGGAGCTACAAAGTACAACTACAGAAGAAACCAGTGCTGAGGTGAGGGCACGAGTAGAAGCAGCTTATGCAGTTCAGCTTAAACGCCAAGGTAAAGTAAATGCGCGGTTAAATAACAAAGAAATGAGCTTACACTGTGAGTTACCACCTGCAGAGCTGCAGTTTTTAGCCAGAGCCAGTGAAAAGCTGGCGCTATCGCCGCGCTCTTATCATAGAGTAATCAAAGTGGCGCGAACTATTAGTGATTTAAAAGGTGCGCCACAAATCAGTTTAAATGAGCTTAAAGAAGCGCTTAATTATCGGGCATTTGAGCGTTTATTATCGCAGTTAACCCAACACTAAGGCTTTAAATTGAAAGCATATAGCCTTTACCGCGAACAGTGACAATACGTTTTTGATCTTTCTCATCGTTCAGCTTTTTACGTAAACGACCCACTAACACGTCTACTGTGCGATCGTTGGGGCTCCAATCGGGCTGGCCAATTTCTTCTGATATTTTTTCACGGGAAGTCGCTTTACCAGCATTACCAATCAAACAAATAAGCACTTTGTGTTCTGCTTCAGTCAGTCGTGATTCAATCCCACTGGCTGTAATAAGGGTGCGATTATCTGGATGAAGCTTAAAATCGGCGTATTCAATAAACTCTTCACTGTCATCGTCGCTGTGATTATTGGCAACTCGTTTGTATAGGGCGCGCATTCTTAGCTCAAGCTCAAGTAAATCTACCGGCTTGCAAATATAGTCATCGGCACCTTGAGCAAGGCCTGCAATTCGATCGGCTTGTGAGTCACGACTCGATAATAAGATAACGCCAATATCGGTGAGCGTATTTAGCTCTTTGGCAAGTTGTAAACCGTCGCGTTTTGGTAGCACAATATCAATTATTGCCAAGGAAATCGTATTGCGCTGACTTACTCGGCTTTTAACAACATTTAACGCATCGGCCCCAGTGGGGTCAACGTCAATAGAAAACTCGGTATTTATAAAATGATTTTGGATGCGCTTTACGAGTAATTCGTCATCTTCAACCAATAAAACATTAATTGCCATAGTCTGTTATTTTTTTAGTTTCAGCTTTGTATATTAGCATTATTAATGGTCTGCATAACACAGAGAACGTTGTTTTTCGGTAACATTATATTACGAATTGGTCTAATAACATTACTTTTGTAATGCGCACTTTTCACTTGAGCGACAAAGTGCGCATTATGGTTACTAATCTTTATACATTGAATCCCACCATTGTGGTTCATTTTTTAACTTTTTGTCAAAGTAAGCCAACATGGTGTTCCACCAATTAAATCGCTTATCGCGCGCAAATATTTGGTGATCAGCCCCCTTATACTCTATCATTTCAACGTCTTTATTAAGCAGTTTTAGGGCTGTGTACATAGTTAAGCTTTCGCCCACAGGCACATTGGTATCACTGTCACCATGAATAAGCAGTAATGGTGTATTTACTTTATCGGCATGAAATACAGGGCTATGCTGGCTGTAAAGTTGAGGATTATTCCACGGAAAGCTATTTTTTGAGGCTTCGCCTGAGTATAAATAACCCCACCATCCTTCACCCCAGTATGACGTTAAGTTTGAAATACCGGCATGCGCAATAGATGCGCTAAACATATCGGTTTTGGTGGCAAGCAGCATAGTCATAAAGCCACCATAAGATGCACCAAGATTACCTACTTTACTACTGTCTACAAAATCATATTTAGCTAAAAATGCCTCTGTGCCTTGCATAATGTCATCGGCGGTATAGTCGCCCCAAGCATTTACATGTTGTGCTGAAAAAGTTTGCCCAAAACCCGTTGCGCCGGTTGGTTGAACAACATAAACCACATACCCGTTTGCTGCCCATAAGTTAAAAGGGTAGCGGCCCGTAAACCCGCGTGTTACTGGTGAGGTGCCACCATAATAATAAACAAGAGCAGGGTACTTCTTGGCTTTATCAAAATTGCTTGGCAGATAAACACGGCCAGAGATTTCTACGCCACGCTTATTGGTAAAGTTAAATTCTTCAAGCGCAGGAATAGTCGTATTGGCATATGCAATCGGGTTTGAATCCCAAATGAGCTCTACCTTGTTTTTACTTACGTCTAAGCGCTTGAGTTGTTGAGCGCTCGACGCATTGCTGCCACTAATTAATAACTGGGCATTGCGCGTATTTGAAAAGCTAAATTGCTGCACAATATCAAAACCTGTATTTAACTTTTTAAAGCGCTGTTTACTCAGGTCAAATAAATACAGTGGTTGGGTATCTTTTTCTGTCACTTTGATTAGCGCATCACCATTGCTTAGTACTTCTAATGTGCCAATTGCAGGGTCAAACTGTTTGCTTAACGCCGTTACTTTTTTGGCATTATCAGTTAGTAAGTACAGCTGGCCATCGTAATTATTAGCCAGCATGTTCTTTGGTAATGTTCTGCCTGCACCATTCTTAAAATCAGGGCCTGCAACAACATAAATATTGTTTGCGGCATATTTAGCTTGATTAAAGGTTTTAAACTTACCTAATGATTTTATGCTGTTGGATTTTAATGTAAGTTCAACCAACTCAGTCTCTGGGTGAGTTGAGGCTTGCATCGCCATTACTGGACGACTTATTAATAGCTTTCCACGGTTGCTGTTAGCATCTTCAAGTTGATGGCTCAATACGCCTTCGGTCAGAGCTTTGGTTAGACCACTGTTGGTATCGAGTAAATATAATTGGCTAACCGTACGGGCATATGACCAACGATCTTGAAGACCTTTATGGTGCTTAGTTAGGCTGTTATTTTCTTCTGGCGATTTTGACCAACTAAATATAATACTGCTGTCGTTATAAAAGTTGAAATTACTTGCGCCTTCAAGGCCAGAAGCTAAAGTTTTAATTGTTAAGTTTTTACGGTTTAGTTGCTTTAATTCACCGTTTAGTAAATAAACTAAAAATTGGTTATTAGGGCTCCAAATGAACTGACTTGGCTGGGCTGCTTCAAATCGGTATACCGTTTGGTTATTAGTATTTTTAAGCTCGGTTGTGGTAATGGCGTCGTTGCCGGTTTTATCACTATAGTGCTTGGTTGTACTTAAGTAATGTTTGGCATCAGGCGACAAAGAGAGGGCACTAATCGTGGGGGCGTCAAACAATTGCTTAGCCGATAAGCGCTTGGTTTTATTTGTCGTTAGGGTCACGACGTCAGTTTCTGCTTTTGGCACAAACTCTAAGCTAACATCATTCCAATTAGCAACCTGTTGAGCGATGACGAGCACGGTATGTGAGCCGTTATTTAAAGCAAGCTGATAGCGTTGGTTTTCACCAGTTTGCTTCTCACCATTGATAAAAACCTGACCTTGCTCTATTCCTTTAATGTTTAAGGAACCTTGTGTAAATCGGTTAGTTTCCAAATTAAATTTAAGTGCTTGTAAACCGCCTAAAGTAAGCGCGTTAATTTTATCAAGTGGTTGCCACTTGTGTTTTTTACCAAATACAACAAAGCTTTCTGTATTTAATTTAAGTTGTGCAATTAGATTATTTATAATCACATCGCTATGGGGTGTTTGAAATGGCTTAGCTTGCATATCTTCTGCAAGCGGACCAATAAATTGGATTTTTGATTGATCGAGTGGGGCGGCTAAGGTCGTTAAACTCAGACTACTTAATGTTAGTAGGGTTGCTAAGTAAGTAAAACGTTTTGCGTAACGATGCCAAGGTGCGCTTAAATTCATTGTTATGCCTATTATTATTGGGTATTTGGCCAAATATAGCATGTATTGTTATGATGCTCATATATCCAATATAGAGGAAAAAAAGTGACACTATTAATCATTTACATGGTTACAGCGATTGTGATTTCGTTTTTGTGTTCAATAATGGAGGCGGTGCTATTAAGCATTTCGCCTAGTTATGTTGCATTGCTGCGCAAAGAGCGTCCAGTGCTGGCGAAGCAGCTTGAAAAGCTAAAAAGTAATATTGATCAGCCATTAGCGGCTATTTTAACGCTTAATACAGTTGCCCATACTGCTGGTGCCGCAGGGGTAGGTGCACAAGCCGCCGTTGTATTCTCAGATGCTGCAGTGGGGATTGCATCTGCAATTATGACTTTATTGGTACTGGTGTTATCTGAGATTATTCCAAAAACCTTGGGTGCCAATTATTGGCGTGCTTTAACACCGAGTGTGACTTATGGTTTACGTATTTTGGTGTTAGTACTTAAGCCGTTTGTATGGGCTGCACAAAAGCTAACCAATTTGATGGGGCAAAAGCATAATGAGGCCTATTATATTCGCCAAGAAATAGAAGCGATGGCCGATATTGGCAGTGAGTCAGGGGCACTTCATGCTGATGAATCAGAGATTATCCGCAACTTACTGCACTTTAGACATGCAAAACTAACCGATTTAATGACTCCGCGTACGGTTATTTTTAAAATTCATAAAGACCTTACTGTAAATCAGTACTTAAGTGAACATGGCTCTTCCTCATTCTCTCGCGTGCTAATTTACGACAAAGATGCTGACGATATCATAGGGTTTGTTCATAAAAACGACATTATGTTGGCATACCACCGCTTGGGTACAGACTACAAAATTAGTAAGCTGGTTAAGCCTATTTATACTGTACCGAGTACGCAAAACGTGTCGTCGTTATTACAAACATTGCTTACTAAGCGTACCCATATTTGTTTAGTGATCGATGAATACGGTGATGTACAAGGAATTGTAACCCTAGAAGATATGATCGAAGCGTTAATGGGTTTAGAAATTGTTGATGAGCGAGATCAATCTACCAACATGCGTGCCGTGGCTAAGCAACGTTGGCATCAACGTTTAGCTGATAGTGAACATATCGTCAGCGCCGACGATAACGAACCTCGTTAGGAGGTCTGTAAATATCAACAGACAAAGGTCAGTAGGCCCTAGTTATTATTTGTTTTAGTGGCTGTTTTTATCCAGTGCTGCGCCCATGAGATAAATTCAGCTTTTGCTTTTGGGCAGCTAAACAAAAATCCTTGTATAGTTAAGTCTGTTTGATAGTGCTTTAGGTAGGCAAGTTCTTCTGGGCGCTCAACACCCTCAGCAACAAGTTGTAGCTGCTCTTGGCTAGTCATATTAATTAATGAGCTGACCACCACTTGCGAAAACTTATCGGTTTCAATATGGCTTATAAAAGAGCGGTCTATTTTAACTTCAGTGAAAGGAAGTTGTTTTAGTTGATTAATATTAGTAAAGCCAGTACCAAAGTCATCCAGCGAAATACCAAAACCAAATATTCTGAATCTATTTAAGGTTTCAAGTTGGGTATAGCTTGAAAGCGCATGTTGTTCGGTTATTTCAACAACCACATCACTGGGAAGCACGGCGTACTTTTGTAATAGCAGCAATAACTTATTAGGGCAGTTCAAATCATTTAACTGGCATGGCGACATATTAAATGACAATTTTAAGCTTTCTCCTAATTGCTCTTTAAGCTGCTTTAAGTCATTGCAGGCTTTTTCAAACAGCGTAAAAGTAATGTCATTGATTAAGTCACATTGCTCTGCAAGGCTTATAAAGCGGCTTGGTAAAATAACGCGTTCGTTTTTATTTGAAACAATGCGAGCCAATACTTCAACACTTTGTATTTGGTTATTGTTTATATTTATTTTAGGTTGGTAATACGGTGTTATTTCATTATTTTTTAATGCGTTAATCAGCTTAGCTTTAGTAATTGGGCGCTCTTTTACAAGTGTGTGGCTGTTTAACTGCGCTATTTTGGCAAGTAACGTATTTACCTGATTTAATTGCACAGGCTTGGTAAGGTTACCAATTAAATGCACATTGTGCTGCTTGGCTAGGTCAGCTGCTAGGCTGATTATTTTAGGGTCCATTTCAGAAATAATAACAATCGCACCGCAATAGCCTATTTCACCTAAATTACGAATTAACTCCATACCATCCATTTCTGGCATATTCAGATCAGTAAATATGGCGTCATAAAAGTTTATATCAGGCTTTACTTTCTCTAATGCTGTAACTGCGCTTAAGCAAGTGGTGACTTCTGGCATTTCGAGCTCATTAAAAATCGCTTTCATAACAATTAAAATGGCTTTTGAGTCATCAACAACGAGTATGTTTGGCAATTGAGTTCGCATTGGTGTCCTTGGTAGTTGTAGCTTACTTCCTGTAATACTAAAAATAGTCGCTTGAATTGTTTTTGTCAGTATTTCAGGCATTTTTACCTTAAATTGTTGCTAATAAAATGATGATAGCTCACTCGTGTTTTTTTGGTGGAAAGGTATACTAGCGGCATAATTTATAATGGTTAGAATAATGATAAAAGTCGAACTCTCTCTGGCAGAGCAACCGTTTACGCTGATGATAGCAGAGCAGCAAGTTGTAAAAATATTTCATGATCAGCAAGCGATTGCATTTGAAAACCCACGTGAAAATTATGTCGAGTTTATGCTTGATGAGCAGTTAATTGGTATTGATAGCAGCGAAGTAAGCCAGCAAAGCTTGGCGCTATATGTAAATAATCAGTTTGCAACTCAGTTAGCTTTACCTGCAGCAGCACAAGGCGAACCTAAAAAAGGGTTTTTAGGGCTCGCGGCGCTTGGCTTTAAATTATTTAAAAGTGCTAAAGTTGTTAAAGTGGCGCTTGCCAGTGCATCGGTGGCTGGTTATGCGTGGCTGTTTACCATTGAATTTGCTTTAATGCTGATTGCTTGCCTGGTGGTACACGAATATGGCCACGTACGAGCTATGAAGTATTTTGGCATTAAAACTAAAGGCATTTATTTAATTCCTTTTGTAGGCGGGTTAGCCGTTAGCGACGATAAAATAACTACGCGCTGGCAAGATGTGGTTATATCACTTATGGGGCCTGCCTTTGGTTTATTTACTTCTGTGCTTGGTGTAGTGCTTTATTACGCTACGGAAATGGAAATATTTGCAGGTGTTGCAGTGCTTAGTGCACTGCTTAATTTATTCAATTTACTGCCTATTTTACCGCTTGATGGCGGGCATGTACTAAAAAGCATAAGCTTCTCAATGCGCTCATGGCTTGGTTTAAGTGTGTGCTTACTTGGCGTGTTATTTGGTTTATGGCTTAGCTATACGTTTGGCTTAATGCTTTTAGTGTTCTTTTTGTTTGTTGGGGCGCTGGAAATTGTGTTTGAATGGCGCGGCCGGCATTACTCACATTTACTACCATTAGATAAATACGGTCAAGGCTTCTCGGCAGTAATGTATGCGCTGGTAGTTGTAGGCCATGTGGCAGTGATGATGCATTTTGCAGATTCTGAAAATCCAATACTTAGCCTACCGATGACAATTTTATCGAGCTAAAAAAAACAGTATGGCAGATCAAATTTTGCTCACCATGCTGTTTTTTGCACGGTATTTTTTAAGGTTTGCATGGCGATAGCAAGATGTTAGTTTTGGTTTGTTTCTTAATGGGGGAATTGGTATGGTGCTATCCCTCAGAATGAAAAATAACAAGAAGCCGTGAGCTGATAAAATTATGGATGATGCGATAAAACAACAAGTAAACCAAAGTACAGTGGAATCTTTATTGTACACGCTTTATTGGTTGGCCTTTTTTTCACTGGCGCTCCCAATGGCTTCATACTTGATTATTTTTTTATCGGGTGGTGGGGCATTATTATTAAATGACATTACTCATTTAGAGCAACTAGATTCGAATCCCGGCTTAGTTTTTATATCTACCTTCCTCACTGCTGTACTTACGCTGCCATTTTTAAAGTCTACTCTTGATGCGCAAAATAAAAGCGAAGTTATTGGGCGCTTAGCAATAGAGAAGGTGGCTCTTTTTCCTTTAATCATTACAGTGCTATTAACAGCGGCTTACGTTTTACTGGAACAATGGCTTTTTGGCTTTATGGAAGTCGCCTTGCCAGGTTTTATGTCAGAAGTTGAAGCACAAACAAACTCGCTTTTAGCTAAAATTATGCTGTTTTTAGCAGCAGTATTTATTGGGCCTATATTTGAGGAAGTAGTTTTTCGAGGAGTTGCATTCTACAGGCTGAAAAAAACAGCCTTGGGAGCTATTGGCGCAATTATTATCCCAAGTATCGTGTTTACATTGTTACATGGGCAGTATGATCAAGTTGAAATTTTTACTTTTCTGTTTGTGTTTTCTTGTTTGATGGGATTAATTCGTCATCTATCGGGTAACTTGTGGTATTGCATTATCGCTCACATGATCTGTAATTTATTAGCACTAGGTGAGATTATTTGGTGAGGTTAAATGACTTATCAGTTAACTTTACTTTCTTACTTAGTTCTTTTGGTTTGCAGCTAGCAAGCGCGATATAAAATCGCGCCTATTTATTACCAAAATACTCACGGATAAAAGCTCAATACCAACGAAATAAACACCCCAGTAATAATCAGCTGTACCACGCAAAACCCCATAATATCTTTAGCTTTTAACCCTGCAATGGCTAATACCGGTAATGCCCAAAAGGGTTGAATTAAATTAGTCCAAGCATCTCCCCACGCCACAGCCATAGCAACCCGCGCTATATCCGCACCAAGCTCTTGTGCTGCAGGTATAACAATAGGCGCTTGTACTGCCCATTGTCCGCCACCTGAGGGCACAAACATATTAACGAGTCCTGCACTAATAAAGCTGTAAAATGGCAAGCTATCGGCATCTGCTATGGCAATAAAGCCCTGTGATATTTGTTGTGCTAGCCCTGTATCGACCATTACCGCCATAATACCGGCATAAAAAGGGAACTGAATTACAATTCCCGCGCCACTTGGAATCGCTTGTTGTAGGCTATTTAGTAAATTGTGGGGGGTCTGATGTAGTGTGATAGCTAAAAATAAGAAAAGCGCTATCACGCTGTTTAGATTTAAGCCGCCACCTGCGATAAAAAAGTAATAACCTAAGTAGGCAAGTCCGAGTAAGCCAATGCCCATGCCAAGCAGTTTGCTTTGCTCTAAATGTTGCGCAGGGCGTGTTATTGTTACTTTATCGGCTAAAGTGTTCTTAAGCAGTGATGGGTCAATATAAACACTGTCTTTTTCACTCGGTAGCATATAACGGTTAACCAACGGCATAATAATAAATAAGCCAATCAGAATCGCAATGTTAAAACCTGCGAACAAGGTTTGCTCGGTGCCAATGATGCCCATTGTTGCCTGTGAAAAATGCCCTTCGCTGGCAATGGTTAGTGGTACGGAACCTGCCAATCCGCCGTGCCATACTACAAAACCTGAGTAAGCACTTGCTACTAATAGCCGATAATCTACTCGAGTTTGTTTGGCAATTGCTTTAGCAAATAAAGCCCCAATTACTAAGCCAAATCCCCAATTAAGCCAGCTTGCTAACAGCGAAATAAATGTCACTAAAATAATGGCTTTTGGAGCCGTATTAGCAAGCGTTGCTAATTTTGTTAATAACTTACTTATTAACGAGGTACTGGCGAGCATGTAGCCTGTTACTAGCACCAACAGCATTTGCATGGCAAAGCTTAGTAAGTTCCAAAACCCGCTACCCCATGATGTGATTACCTCAAGTGTAGTTGCAGGAGTCGCTAAATTCGCAATACCCAAGGTAATAATAGTGAGCATAATGACAAATATAAATGGGTCGGGTAAGTAGCGCTCGACGAGCTTAGTAAACGGGCTGGCAACTTTATTGAGCATAATTAATAACGAGTTAGTGAAAACTTATTTGCTAATTAATCATGAAATCTTAGGATTAGCAAACACCGCTTTGAATAACCACTCAGTAAGGCAGATTTTTTAAAGGTTGCTGATGAGGAGAATGTTACTAGCAAATATTTACCCTGGCAGATATTTGCTAGTTTTATAATTAAGCGTTGCCTAACACATGTTTTAAACGATTTTGTACTTCTTGCACCAGTAAGTCAGGCTGAAATTTTGATAAAAATGCATCACAGCCGACCTTTTCCACCATGGCTTGGTTAAAGCTGCCACTTAGTGAGGTATTAAGTACCACATGTAAGTTTTTTAAGCGGTTGTCGTTACGTATTTCATAGGTTAATCGATAACCATCCATTGAAGGCATTTCGGCATCAGTAATCACCATAAGTAATTCTTTTTCAACATCGCGGCCTTCATCGGCCCAACTTTTAAGCATATTGAGTGCTTCCAAGCCATTACTGGCAGGAACGATTTCGATACCAAGCTGCGATAGCGTATCGCTAACTTGCTTGCGTGCTGTTGGCGAGTCATCAGCATGTAGTATTTTTCGCCCAGAGAATTCGTTAACTATAGTTTGGTCTAACACCCCATCTGAAATATTAACCTCGTACTCAACTATTTCAGCCAGTACTTTTTCTACATCTATAATTTCTACCAAGTGCTCCACGTCGTCGCGCTGTACTTTAGTAAGTGCAGTAATGTAATGATTTTTACCCACTGAGCTGGGTGGTGGCATAATATCAGACCAGGTCATGTTCATGATTTGATCAACTTTACCAATTAAAAAACCTTGGGTGGTACGGTTATATTCAGTCACTACTAAATTACAATCTTCACCATGCTCTTTGTGCGACATAGAAATGGCTTGGCGTAAATCAATCACCGGAATAGATTCACCTCGTATATTGGCAACACCCGTCACCTTAGGGTGAGAGTGCGGTATTTTGCTTAAACGGGGAAGCTTCACCACTTCTTTAATTTTAAATACATTGAGTGCGAATAAATGGCGACTATGTAAATAAAAAAGTAGCAATTCTAAACGATTCTCACCTACAAGCTGAGTACGTTGATCAACTGACGCTAAAACACCTGACATAATAGATCCATTCTTTCCTCATAACTTAATAACTATAGTTTACTCTTATTTTTATTCATAACGAACCGTGAATATTTCGATTACAGTAAAACGTTGCTTAAGTGTTATGATGTGCAGTATCGTGTTACCAAATGATTCAAATAATCAATCGATTAACAAAAAATTATGCATCATATTTTTAAACGTATTGTTGTGCTGTTGCGCAGTCACATTGATCAGGTTAGTTGGCAGTCTGTTGTAATAGCAACGTCTTTACACATGCTACTTACTTGGTGCTTATTATTTATGGCTAATGAGCAAGCACTACTTTCGCCAGGGGCCTTTTTTTACTACTACACGGTAACCACTTCAACGGTAGGGTATGGAGATTTAAGTCCATCATCTGACTTGGGCCGTTGGATTGTCGCATTAATACAAATACCCTTTGGTTTGGCTTTATTTGGTGTCTTGTTAGGTAAAACAGGGCAAACAGTAACTTACTTAATTAGGCGCGCTATGACTGGTGATAAAAACTTTGCTCACAGTAGTAATCACATTATTATTTTTGGTTGGCATAATGCTCGAACAAAAAAAATGATCGACTATATTTTGGCTGATACTAAACGTACAGACCGCCGTATTTTATTGGCGGTTACTGAACAAATAGAGCATCCATTTTTAAGTAATGAGAATGTTGATTTTGCTCGTTTGACTAGTTTTACCGATTTGGATGAATTAGAACGCGTTGCCATTCGCCATGCCGATAAAGTGATTATTGATGGCCAAGATGACGACCAAACATTTACTACCGCACTGCGTATTAGCCGTTTAGTCAAAGAAGATTGTCACATTAGCGCACACTTTTTTGATGAAACGAAAGTGGAAATGTTATTAGAGCATTGCCACAATGTAGAGTGTAGTAGCACTAAGTCAGCAGAGATTTTGGTGCGCTCAATGCAAGACCCAGGTTCAAGTCGAGTTCAAGAAGAGTTGTTATCTACTTTGCATGGTGATACGCAATTTAGCCTACAAATACCCAGAGATATAAAAACCATGGAATTTGGTAAATTATTTCATCATTTTAAGTACGATCATGATGCAATATTGTTAGGTGTAGCTCATAATTTAAGTGCAAAGAATATGGATTTAAATCCACCTCTAGATTATGCAGTAAATGCGGGTGATATTCTGCATTACATCGCGCAAGAGCGGGTGTTAAGTGGTGAAGTTGATTGGCTTAGCTTGGAAAAATAATGACTGAAGTTGCTTTTTTAATTATTGTTTTGTGTGCTTATATTTTTCCTATCATGATAATTCTTAACAGTAAGCGTAGCCAAGGCCATGAAAAAAATGGCTGGCTAGTCGGCGCTATCTTCTTTTCGTGGATAGCGCTGATTCTTTACTTTTCGATTGTGCCCAAGCAAGGGCACGCCAAGAAAAAGTAAAGAATGAGTACCTTTTGTTACTTATTCTAATTGTCTCAGTTTATGCTCAACAAGTGGGTCGTCAGGCACGAGTTGTTGAGCAACTTCTAATAGCTTAATGGCATCATTTGGGCTTTCGTCTTGATGCTTAATAGCTACTTCTATTAAAGGTTGAATATCAATTTTTGCTTGATGCTCTTTAACGTGCGCTGCTTTTTCGTCGATTAAAATAGTGTGAGCCGTACTTAATAACGCTTGGCGATGTGCCGATTTAGCGTTGGCTTTATTAAGCTTTTTATAATAATCCTCTCTTAAACGCAGTGTTTTTGTTTGCAGCCTAAATTGCGCGATGTCGATTTGCTGATCACGAATAAAATCAACCGCTACTTGTTTATAAAAGCCAAACTTATTTAAATAGGTGGCGTGAGTGCCGTGACCCATACCAAACACGCGTAAGTGAGTGAGCTGTTTATAGCGTCTAGCATGTTGGCGGTCAATACGATTGGTTGGGTCGTAAATAATGTAACCCTTGGCATCCCCTAAGTCTAAATCATGGTAGTCACCTTGCCAGTCATATTGCTGAGCAATTTCAGTACTTGAGCGGTCATCCCAAGGGGCGATAAGTTTGTTTTTGGTGCTAACAGGATGGAAAAGCAGTACTTTATCGAGTTTGAGTAACTTAGCAAATGCACCCACAGCAAAGCCGCCACGACTGAGCCCATAGCCTAACTTAGTTTTAAAAGGAGAGAGTAAAGTTGATAGCTGCTCAATAAAAAAGATTAAATTGCGGTTACGAAACCAATTGCTTTTACCCAAATGCTGAAACGCAATAATATTAACATCTTGCTTTTGCGCTAAATGATAGCCCCAAGGGGCAAAGTCTTCATTTAGATCGCGTTCTTGTATATCGGTGCCCGCAGGAGAAAAAGTAAAAAGTAGGGGTTTAGTGAGGTCAACAAAGTGATATTTTACATACACATCACCGAGTAAATCTCCACCAGAGGTTGGTAGTTTTGCTTGCCTCTCATCATCGCTGAGAGTTAACCATTCATCTAACCAATACAGTAATTTCATTTTTCCTCCAGTAAACGCAAGCCGCAGATCATAACAAATTTGGCTCCATAAGAAAATCGAGCGGTGACATGCTGCGCTGGTGGAGTACTATTTTAATGAAGAAAATGTAGTTATTTTAGTGGCTTATTTCGCCATATTTAAAATTTCATGCCAATCATTTTCGGTCACTGGCATGACCGATAAACGCCCGCCTTTTTTAAGTGCTATATCAGTTATAGCAGTATTTGCTTTGATCGCTTGCAGGCTGACTAAACTACTCAAATGCGCCTGATAGGTTATTTCTACCACAAACCAGCGAGGGTTTTCAGTGGTTGCCTTAGCATCGTAATAGTCGCTACTTAAATCAAATTGCGTTGGATCAGGGTAAGCAGCCTTAGTAACCACACCAAGTCCTGCAACGCCAACCTGTTTGCAGCTAGAATGATAAATCATCACTAAGTCGCCCTGTTTTACATCATCGCGAATAAAGTTACGCGCTTGGTAGTTGCGTACACCTTCCCATAGCGTTGTTTTCTCTGGCGCTTGCTTTAAGTCATCAATTGAAAAGGCGTCGGGTTCGGTTTTAAAAAGCCAAAATGCCATATTAAATTTCCTCAATCAGTGAGTTAGTATTTTTTAACTATTGTATAGTATCATTTATAAATTAGGGGATTGAGGAAGAAATAATGAGCCAAGTATTAGATGATTTATTATCGTTGTTGTCACTTGAAGAAATTGAACAAGGTTTATATCGAGGACAAAGCCAAGATTTAGGTTTTAGAGCGGTGTTTGGCGGTCAAGTTATGGGGCAAGCGCTTTCAGCAGCTAAAGAAACACTGCCTGCGGGGCGTATTGTTCATTCCTTACATTCTTATTTTTTACGTCCAGGCGACGCTGCAAAACCGATTGTGTACGATGTAGAAACTATACGTGATGGTAAAAGTTTTAGCACTCGACGTGTCAGTGCGATTCAGTACGGTAAACCTATTTTTTACATGACAGCGTCGTTTCAAGGTGAAGAGCAAGGGTTATCGCATCAGGCAACCATGCCTGATGTTCCAGCTCCTGAAGAACTGCGTTCTTCGTTAGAGTTTTATCAAGAAAATGCACAGCATATTCCTGAAGCAATCCGTAATAAGTTTATTCGTGAAATGCCGATTGAAATGCGCCCGGTGAACTTTCATAACCCCTTTAAACCTGAAGCCCTAGAACCGGTAAAACATATTTGGTTTAAAGCCAATGGCGATATGCCGGACGATCAACGTATTCATAATTACTTATTGGCGTATGCGTCTGACTTTGAGTTTTTACCAACCGCGCTGCAGCCACATGGTGTGTCGTTTATGCAGCCGAATATGCAAGTAGCGACTATAGATCATGCTATGTGGTTTCATCGTCCATTTAGAATGGATGATTGGATGTTATATACCATTGATAGCCCAAGCGCGAGTTCGGGACGAGGGCTGGTACGTGGGCAGTTTTTTGACCGCCAAGGAAATTTAGTTGCCTCGACGATTCAAGAAGGGGTAATGCGCCAGCGCTAACTCTTTAAAATCCACTATATTGAGTTAATTCAATACAGTGGATAATAAGAGTATGTTACTGACATTGAGCGTGAACAATGTCAGTAATTGATTGCCAAATACGTGCTGGCAACAGTGTTTGCAGTTGCTTGTAGGTCTCGCACAGCTCTTGGCTTCCTTGTAAGCCTGTATCAGATTCACTAATAAGCTTTTGTTCGCGAAGATTGGAAATAAAACTACTAAGTACCTTCTTATCAAAAAACTCCGGCGTTTTAATACCATGTAACGTACCCAAACGCTGTGCCAACACATAGCTTTCACGTTCCAGTTCTGCTTTTGCAATACCTTGGCTGGTTTGAATAAAGCCAATCACAATCGCATAACGTTGCAGAGTAAAGCTTAATGCACGACCAAGCATTTCGAGTTTGGCAAAGCTATCGTTATTTTGAGTCACTTTAATGTTATCACCATCAAGCTCAATTAAGCCTTGATCGCTAAAGTTAGTTAAAATGCGGGTTACATAGCTTTCATCAAGCTCTTGTAAATACCACTCTTTGGCGAATAACGGATAAAAAGATTTTACCAATTGATGGCAGCGAGTAACGCTACTTTGATGCTGCTTGAATAAATGCAGGGCAACTAAACTAGGCACTGCAAAAATATGCAAAATGTTATTACGGTAATAGTTAAATAAGGTTTTTTCTTTATCGTTTATCGCAATAATTTCACCAAACTCATCACTGATCACATCAAACTTATTCAACTTTAAGGCGTGTTCTAGCAGTTGCTCTGGCGTTTCATCGGGTGCGGTTATTTTATTGCTGTAGCTAGCTTCACGTTGTAATCGCAAATAAAACTCAAGCTGAGCTAGCAGTTTAGGTTTACTCAATGCGTGCTTATCGTTGACTAGCAGAATCATCGCCAGTAAGTTAACTGAGTTAAGTGCGGCTGCATTGTTAATTTTAACCATAACTTGATCAGCAAGATTAGCCACCTGCGGCCCTAACCATTGTGGCTTTTGCACGTCGGTAGCATGAATTGACTCGCGCCAGTCTGGCTGGTTGTCATTTAGGTATTGGTTAATAGAAATAGGGTCACCAAAATTTAAATAACCACGACCATAGTTTTTTAAGTTTTTAATCGCTTTAAAAATACCTAATATCGACTCGCCCTTTTTATCATTACCCGCGAGCTCTTTTAGGTAGGTGTTTATTTCCATTACGTGTTCGTAGCCTATGTATACAGGCACAATGGATACTGGGCGATCAATACCGCGCAGCATTGCTTGTAATGTCATGGCGAGCATGCCGGTTTTTGGGGGTAGTAAACGTCCGGTTCTGCTGCGGCCACCTTCGGTATAAAACTTAACCGAATAACCTTTTATAAATAACTGGCTCAAGTACTCTTTAAATACCGCTGAGTAGAGTTTGTTACCAGCAAATGAGCGACGAATAAAAAATGCACCACTGCGGCGGAATATGCCACCTGCAGGGAAAAAGTTGAGGTTGATCCCAGCTGCAATATGCGGTGGTACAAGGCCTTGATGATAAATAGAGTAGGTTAGCAGTAAGTAATCCATATGACTTCGATGACAAGGCATGTAGATTATTTCATGGCCTTTATTGGTTAGGTCATGAATTTGCTCGGTGTACTTTATATCAATGCCATTATAAAGCTTATTCCAAAGCCACGTTAATATACGATCCGCAACGCGGATGGTGGCATCACTATAATTAGCGGCAATTTCATCCAGCAACTTCAAGGCGTTTTGTCGCGCTTGGGCTTGGCTGATGTTTTTTTCAGTGGCCTCGGTTTGAATTGCTTTTTTAATTGTGGGTGATGCTAGTAGTGAGCTAAATAACTGATCACGAGATGGGATTTTAGGCCCTGTAGCAGCCAGCTTTTGACGCTTAAAGTGAACTCGAGCTACACGCAACAGCTTATGAGGAAGTTCATTAACGTCGGCTTTTTCATTAACCAATAAAGATAGGTCGAGTGGCTGGCTAAATCGAATAAAGTTATCTCTTCCTGAAAAAAGTACCACAAAGATTTTTCTAAACCAGCTGGGCGTAAGTGAGTGCGAAAGTAAAGTGCTTAATCCTGGCTTTTCTTTACCCGGCGCTCTGCCCCATAAAATAGTCACAGGCACAACCTGCACATTTTTTTGGCCACTATTTAATAAATGCTCAACAATGTGTTTGCCTTGCGCTAATGCATTGGTAGGTTTTTCTTTATCACCAAATAGCGGGGGAGGGTTTTTAATGCCGATAAAGCGATCTAACGCCTCGTCACCTAATACTTGCTGCTCTGTTGGGTCTGGTAAACCATTTCGTTTACAAACACGTGCCAGTGCCGCTAAATCAAAGCGTGAATTTAAACGCACTATATAAAAGGTCGGGTTTTTAGGGTTTAGCTCAAATTGCTCTAAAGGTTTTTCAGGCAGTACTTTGCTTTTAACAAACAAGCGGCTAATACCACCAGAGATAAGATTTAAACCATAATTTAAAATACGCATTGACTCACCATAAGAGAGTAGTTACCCAAACCAATATGGGTATATAACAGCAAAATTAGCGCATAGGATAACATAATATCTAAAAAATCCCCTGCAGATTAATCGACAAGCTATGACATTATAAAGACATCATCACTTCCATTGCGTTCACTATTAATAAACTTAGCTATTTTTTAAACGACAATAACAAAGTAATAATGTCTAAATAGTTGTTGCATTTATCACCAGTATCATTATAATACGCAGGCTTTCAAAATTCCCTCGGGAACAAGAAAGAATAAATTAAGCTTGGATTTCAAGCTAATAAACAGGAGTTCCGATTTGGAACTCAACGTAGATATAATCAAACAACCGGCATCTTAATTATTAAGATTGTTTCGGTCGTTTTTTTATGCTCTTTAAATGCTCTTTATATTGAGGTTTAAGAATGTCAAATCAACGCATTCGTATTCGCCTAAAAGCTTTTGACCACCGTTTGATTGACCAATCAACGGCGGAAATCGTGGAAACTGCGAAACGCACTGGCGCACAAGTACGTGGTCCAATTCCACTACCTACACGCTTTGAACGTTTTACTGTACTTACATCACCGCACGTTAACAAAGACGCGCGTGATCAGTACGAGATCCGCACCCATAAACGTCTGATCGACATCGTAGAACCAACTGACAAGACTGTAGACGCACTTATGCGTTTAGACCTTGCTGCTGGTGTTGATGTTCAAATCAGCCTGGGTTAATCGGAAGATTAGAGAGGTTTTAGGAAAATGGCATTAGGTCTAGTCGGTCGTAAAGTGGGTATGACACGTATCTTCACTGAAGATGGTGTATCTATCCCTGTGACAGTTATTGAAGCGACTCCTAACCGCATTGCTCAGATCAAATCTGACGCAACAGACGGTTATAACGCGCTTCAAGTAACCGCAGGCACTAAAAAAGCAAGCCGTGTAAACAAAGCAACAGCGGGTCACTTCGCTAAAGCTGGTGTTGAAGCGGGTCGCGGTCTGTGGGAATTCCGCCTAAATGGTGGTGAAGGCGATTTTGAAGTAGGCGCTGAGCTTACTGTTGAATTATTCAACGAAATCAACAAAGTTGACGTAACCGGTACTTCTAAAGGTAAAGGTTTCCAAGGTGGTGTTAAGCGCTGGAATTTCAGCATGCAAGACGCTACACATGGTAACTCTCTATCTCACCGTGCTCCTGGTTCAATCGGTCAAAACCAATCACCTGGTAAGGTGTTTAAAGGTAAGAAAATGGCCGGTCAAATGGGTAATGAGCAAGTAACAACTCAGAACCTTGAACTAGTTCGCGTTGACGCTGAGCGTAACCTGCTTTTAGTTAAAGGTGCAGTACCTGGCGCTATCGGCGGTGACGTTATCGTTAAACCAGCTGTTAAAGCATAAGTCCTGGAGATTTAGTGATGGAATTAGCAATTAAAGACGCTTCTGGCGCTCTTGAAGTTTCTGAAGCTACTTTTGGACGTGAGTTTAACGAAGCATTAGTACACCAAGTAGTTGTTGCATACGCAGCAGGTGCTCGTCAAGGTACTCGTGCTCAGAAGACACGTTCTGAAGTAAGCGGTGGTGGTAAAAAACCATGGGCTCAAAAAGGTACTGGCCGTGCACGTGCTGGTACAATCCGTAGTCCAATTTGGCGTTCAGGTGGCGTTAGCTTCGCAGCTAAACCACAAGACCACAGCCAAAAAGTAAACCGTAAAATGTACCGCGGTGCGATCAAAAGCATCTTATCTGAATTAGTTCGTCAAGAGCGTTTAATCGTTGTTGAAAGTTTTGGTCTTGAAGCACCAAAAACTAAAGAACTAGTTGCTAAGCTTAAAGAACTTGAGCTTAAAGATGTTCTTATCGTGACTGAAGAAGTAGATGAAAATCTTTTCTTATCGGCACGTAACCTGTACAAGGTTGACACACGTGATGTAGCTGGTATCGATCCTGTAAGCTTAATTGCTTTCGATAAGGTACTAATTACAGCTGCTGCTGTTAAGCAACTTGAGGAGGCGCTAGCATGATCCGTGAAGAACGTCTTTTAAAAGTGATCCTTGCTCCACACATCTCTGAAAAAAGCACAATTGCTGCTGAAGAAAACAACACTATTGTTTTCAAAGTAGTAAATGATGCAACTAAAGCTGAAATTAAAGCGGCAGTTGAGAAGCTTTTTGAAGTAGAAGTAACTGGTGTTCGCACACTTAACGTTAAGGGTAAAACAAAACGTACTGGCATGCGTTTCGGTCGTCGTAGCGACTGGAAGAAAGCTTACGTTACTCTTAAAGAAGGTAGCGAGCTGGACTTTGTCGGCGGCGCCGAGTAATAAGGGGAGTTAGAATTATGGCACTTCAAAAGTGTAAGCCAACTTCTGCGGGTCGTCGTCACCTAGTTAAAGTGGTTAACCCAGATTTACATAAGGGTAAACCTTACGCACCACTATTAGAGAAAAACTCTAAATCAGGTGGTCGTAATAACAATGGTCGTATTACGGTTCGTCATATCGGTGGTGGTCATAAGCAGCATTACCGTTTAATCGATTTTAAACGTACTAAAGATGGCATTCCAGCCACTGTTGAGCGTTTAGAATATGATCCAAATCGTAGCGCAAACATCGCTCTTGTATTATATGCAGACGGTGAGCGTCGTTACATTATCGCACCTAAAGGCTTAAAAGCTGGCGATGCAATCCAGTCTGGTGTTGATGCACCAATCAAACCTGGTAATGCATTACCAATGCGTAATATGCCTGTAGGTTCGACTGTTCACAACGTAGAATTAAAACCAGGTAAAGGTGCTCAAATCGCACGTTCTGCTGGTGCATACGTTCAAATCCTTGCTCGTGATGGTCAATATGTAACATTACGTCTTCGTTCAGGCGAAGTTCGTAAAGTTGAATCTGATTGTCGTGCTACGCTAGGTGAAGTAGGCAATGCTGAGCATATGCTTCGTTCACTTGGTAAAGCAGGTGCAAATCGCTGGCGTGGTATTCGTCCGACAGTTCGTGGTGTTGCCATGAACCCGGTTGATCACCCACACGGTGGTGGTGAAGGTCGTACATCTGGTGGTCGTCATCCTGTGTCTCCATGGGGTAAACCGACTAAAGGTGCTAAGACGCGTAAGAACAAGCGTACGGATAAATTTATAGTACGTCGTCGTACTAAGTAATATTGAGGAATAGCCATGCCACGCTCTCTCAAGAAGGGTCCTTTTATAGACCTACACTTGCTGAAGAAGGTAGAGAAAGCTTTGGAAAGCGGTGAAAAGAAGCCAATTAAAACTTGGAGCCGTCGTTCAATGATCATACCTAACATGATCGGATTGACCATTGCTGTCCATAATGGTCGCCAGCATGTACCAGTTTTCGTTTCTGACGAAATGATCGGTCACAAACTAGGTGAATTTGCACCAACTCGCACTTACCGTGGCCATGCTGCGGATAAGAAAGCGAAGAAACGTTAAGAGGGGAAGATAAATGCAAGCATTAGCTAAACATAAATTCGCCTCTGGTTCGGCGCAAAAAGCACGTCTAGTTGCAGATCAGATCCGCGGGTTACCTGTCGATCGCGCACTAGAAATCCTGGCGTACAGCCCGAAAAAAGCGGCTGTATTAGTTAAGAAAGTACTTGAGTCTGCTATTGCTAACGCAGAGCATAACGAAGGTGCTGACATTGATGAGCTACGTGTAACAACGATCTTTGTGGACGATGGTCCAACAATGAAACGTATTATGCCACGTGCTAAAGGACGCGCAGACCGCATCCTTAAGCGTACAAGCCACATCACTGTTGTGGTTTCAGATAGCTAGGAGATATAAGTAATGGGACAAAAAGTTCATCCTACTGGTATTCGCCTAGGTATATCTAAACCTTGGGTTTCTACCTGGTACGCGAATTCAAAAGATTTCTCTGCACAGCTTTTTGGCGATCACAAAGTACGTACATTCCTTACTAAGGAATTGAAAGCGGCTTCTGTGTCTAAAATCGTTATTGAGCGTCCAGCAAAATCTATCCGAGTAACTATTCACACGGCTCGTCCGGGTGTTGTTATCGGTAAAAAAGGCGAAGACGTAGAAAAATTACGTCAAGCGGTAACTAAAATCGCTGGTGTACCTGCTCAGATTAATATTTCTGAAGTACGTAAACCAGAACTAGATGCACAACTAGTAGCAGACGGCATTGCCTCTCAGCTAGAGCGTCGTGTTATGTTCCGTCGCGCTATGAAGCGTTCGGTACAAAATGCAATGCGCATCGGTTCTAAAGGGATTAAAGTTGAAGTTAGCGGTCGTCTTGGCGGCGCAGAAATCGCACGTTCAGAATGGTATCGTGAAGGTCGTGTACCTCTACATACTCTTCGTGCTGATATCGACTACGCAACTTCTGAAGCCTTAACCACTTACGGTATCATTGGTGTTAAAGTTTGGATCTTCAAAGGCGAAGTTATTGGTGGTTTACCACTAGTACAAGAGCAAGAGAAGCCAGCTAAACGCGCACCAAAGAAAGCCAAAAAAAGTGCTAAGTAGAGGTAGCGAGTAATGTTACAGCCAAAACGTACAAAATTCCGTAAAATGCATAAAGGCCGCAACCGTGGTCTAGCGCAAAACGGTAACAAAGTAAGCTTCGGTACTTTCGGTTTGAAAGCTACTGGTCGTGGCCGCATGACTGCTCGTCAAATCGAAGCAGCTCGTCGTGCTATGACACGTCACGTGAAACGTCAAGGTAAAATCTGGATCCGTGTCTTCCCTGACAAGCCGATCACAGAAAAGCCTCTTGAAGTTCGTATGGGTAAAGGTAAAGGTTCTGTTGAATATTGGGTTGCTGAAATTCAGCCTGGTAAAGTACTTTACGAAATGGAAGGTGTTTCAGAAGAGCTTGCTCGTGAAGCGTTTAACCTTGCTGCTCGTAAGCTGCCATTCAAAACAACTTTCGTAACTCGGACGGTAATGTGATGAAAGCAAACGAACTAAAAGATAAAAGCGTAGAAGAGCTTAATGCTGAACTTCTAGGTCTTCTTCGTGAGCAGTTTAACCTGCGCATGCAAGCAAGCACTGGTCAGCTAGCTCAGACACACACGCTAAGAACAGTACGTCGCGATATCGCGCGTGTAAAAACAATTATTAACCAGAAGGCAGGTCAATAATGAGCGATAAAATTCGTACTCTTCAAGGCCGTGTAATCAGCGACAAGATGGAAAAATCTTTCACTGTTGCTATCGCACGTTACGTGAAGCACCCAATCTATGGGAAATTCATCAAACGTACGACTAAGTTACACGTACATGACGAAAATAACACTGCAAAAGCGGGTGACACTGTCACTATCCGTGAATGCGCTCCAATCTCTAAGAACAAATCTTGGACTTTGGTAGATGTTGTTGAACGTCCAAAACAAGCTTAATTTTTAATTAAGTCTGTTTTATAAGAAACCCCAGCTTTTGCTGGGGTTTTTTTTGCGTTTAAAAAAGCGATAAGTTTGAAGCTTTCAGCCTTCAGAAGTAAGTAAATTATAGCGCCGAAGTTTGGGTTGAGTGTTACGAACCTAAGTGCAAAAAATAATATTATAAAATAGGTGTAAGAAAAGCCTTTGCAAATGCAAAGGCTTATGCTTTTCTGTAAAGCCCGAAGCCTTTTACCAAATCATCTCTACAAACTCAGGATGATCGATATACGGGTTACGGTTTCCCTGAAATTCAAACGCTGCTTGGTTGCGGTCTAATTCCATTTGGCTAACAGGATCGTTGTTATGCCACTTTAACAGCATGGCCACAACCCAGCTTTCAAATACTTGGGTACTGGTGCCATTAAGCACGTCATTACTAGCTGCGGTGTTATTTTGCCAAGCACCAATTACGTTTTGATAACGGGTTGCCATGTAAAAATAAGCACGAGCAAAGTCACCTTTAAATTCATCAATAGGTTCAAACACAGTACCGTTGTAATTAATCGTATTACTTGCAGAGCCTAATTTACTGCCGTTGGTTGAGGTAAACGAAGCGCTTGCTACTTCACCGAATGGGAAGTTGCTTCGTTTTGAATTTACATAACCGTCAGTGGCGTAAATATGATGAACATCAGAATTCATCGGTTCAACTTTTCCACCAAACCAACTTTTAGGGAACGAATGCTCTCGGTTGTAGCAATCTGCCTCACCACTGTAGGTGCCACATTGATCGCTAACGGCTGTGTATGTGTAGCTATCAGAGCCATTGGGCTTCTCGCTGTACATATCTAAAATACTATTATCGTTTTCATAGTATTTATCACGCGCCGATGCGTCGTAAAAATTCCAAATAGCGGAATACCCCTGAGCATTATGATTATTAATAATGTTATAAAGCTCAGTTTTTAGCGTGTAACCAGACAAGCCTTGAGTTGTCACATAGTAGCCGGTTGGCGTCGGTGTTGGCTCAGTGCTTCCTAATGAGAAAGCGGTAGCTTCGGTTGTTTGAAAACTAGCTCCACTGGCGAGCAATGTGCTTTCATTATTCAAGGCGTAGCTACCACTGCCATATGAACAGCAAATACCATCGCCATAGCTGTCATTAATAGTAAATGTATACTCACCATCGGCTACGCATAATTGTTCGGTATATTGGGTGTTTGCAGCATACCCACTTCCGCTTGCAACGACACCGGTTTGGTTGTGCGCTATTTGCCAGCTGGTTTCTTCGCCGTAGTTATCTGTGGTTAGGCTAAAAGTAAGGCCGTTATCTGCGCAGCTTGGAGAGCCACTGCTGTCATTACTAGGCAAGAAGTTATCAATATAAACTAACTCGCTACCATCAAATCCCGTTGTATCATAAAAGCGTAAGCCGACATCAATGGTTTTATTACTATCGGCTGTGTAGCTGTAAGTAATGGTTTGCCATTGGTTGGTTTGTGCTGGATTTGAATAGCCTTGATAACCATCTATCAACAAACGCGCCTTAAGATGGCCTTCGGTATGATACACATCTACTGAGAACTCATAAGTTTTACCCATTTCAACAGCGACTTGCTGCAAAAAATCAGTATTGCTTTGTGTGCCTGTATTAACGCTAATCGCTGCTGCTTGTGAGCCTGTGCTTACGACTGTGCTGTTGGCAGATACGTTAATACCGCTATCAATCACTGTCCACGCATCTGGGGTGTTGCCACTGTATTGTTCAAAGTTGCCATTAACCACATTAGCCATCGCGGGTAATGAGGATAATAACAAGGTGCTCAAAAGTAATTTGTTTTTATATATACCGTGTAACATAGGTGTTCCTATTTATATTTTTGCGTAATATACCTTAGAACATTAAAGTTACAAAATTGTTAAATTAAAATTTCATAAAAGACAATAAAACCCTTTTAGGTCTATTTCGCAGGTTTTTAGGTAACTTAATAACTAAATGGAATATCAAAGCAGATTCTATTCTTTTTTTATCTATGCTTAGGCGGCTATCCTGCATACTCAATTAACCTCAACAGAACTTTCTGAGTGAGGTGGCACTCATTTTAAACAATGTGAACAAGCATTGTGTTTAACGTTCAGGGTTATGAGGAAAAATTCATGTTGTTAGGTCAACTCAATGCGCTAGCAAGTCCGCTTTCGCAAGAGCAAGTACAAAAGCTACAAGGTTTAGTGGCTGAGCTTAATCCAATTCAGCAAGCGTGGGTTAGCGGCTACTTAGCTGCTAATGCTAATTCTGCAGCGCTAGGCGCGCCAGCTTCAGTTACACCCGCAACCTCGGAAGCGGCAGCGTTGACCATTTTATATGGTTCGCAAACAGGTAATGCTAAAGCGGTGGCGACTAAACTTAAAGAGCAAGCTGAGTCTCGCGGCTTAGCAACAAAACTGGTTAGTATGTCAGATTACAAACCGACAGCCCTGAAAAAAGAAAAGTTTTTAACCGTTGTTGTATCAACTTACGGCGAGGGTGAGCCACCAGAAGACGCCGAAACACTGTATGAATTTTTAATTACTAAAAAAGCGCCAAAGCTTGATGGTGTCAAAGTTGCAGTATTAGGTTTAGGTGATTCTAGCTATGAATTTTTCTGCCAAACCGCTAAAGACTTTGAAGAGCGTTTAACTAAATTAGGTGCAGAGGTTATTCATCAACGCGCCGACCTAGACGTTGATTATGATGACGAAGCAGCCACTTGGATTGAGGGCGCATTAAATGCGTTTGAGCCAGATTTAAAAGCCCAGCAAGATGCAACTAGCGGTCAAGTTGTATCAATGCCATTTGGCGCTCCTGCAGCAGCGGCTAGTCAGTACACAAAGCAAAATCCGTTTGCGGCAGAGCTAAGCTTAGTGCAAAAAATTACCGGTCGTGATTCAACCAAAGATGTACGCCATGTTGAAATTTCACTAGAAGGGTCAGACATTACGTATACACCTGGTGATTCACTCGGTATTTACTTTTTAAATGATGAAGCCCGTGTAGATGAGCTACTAGCGCAAACGCAAATTGATCCAACTAGCCGCGTTAAACTTGGCGATGAAGAACTCAGCGTACGTGATGCCTTAATTGAAAAACTAGAGCTAACACAATCCTACCCTGGGTTTGTTGAAAAGTACGCCACGGCTACAGGCACGCCTGAGCTGCTTAAACTAGTAGAAGATAAAGGCGCAATGCGCGAATACATTGAGCCTCGTCAAATCTTTGATGTGGTTGCACAAAACCCAGCTAAATTAGAAGCGCAAACACTAGTTGATTGCCTGCGTAAATTACAAGCACGTTTATATTCAATTGCCTCTAGCCAAGCTGAGGTTGAAGATGAGGTGCACTTAACTATTGCATTGGTTGAGTTTGAAGCGTTTGGCACAGAGCACTTAGGTGGTTGTTCAGGGTACTTAGCACGCCGCGCAGAAGAAGGCTGTAAAGTAAAAGTATTCAGTGAACATAACGATAACTTCCGCTTACCAGTAAGCGATGACACACCAATTATTATGGTTGGCCCAGGTACTGGTATTGCGCCATTTCGCGCCTTTTTACAAGAGCGTGATGCACGAGAAGCAACAGGTAAAAACTGGCTGTTTTTTGGTAACCCACACTTTACTCAAGACTTCTTGTACCAAGTAGAAATTCAAGGGTATTTAAAGTCAGGTTTACTAAGTAAGGTCGATGTGGCGTTTAGCCGTGACCAAGCAGAAAAAGTTTATGTACAAGACAAGTTACGTAAAAACTCAAAAGAAGTGTTTGATTGGTTAGAAGCAGGTGCTCATTTTTATGTGTGTGGCGATGCTAACCGCATGGCAAAAGATGTGCACAATGCCTTAGTTGATATCATTAGCGAAAACACTGGTAAAAGCTATGAAGACGCAGAGCAGTACTTAAAAGACTTAAAAAGCGCAAATCGCTATCAGAAAGACGTGTACTAAGTGCACATTGCTTACTTTATAAAAAATAACGCTAACAGCCGTCACTGTAACAAATTTAGGATTAAACATGAGCGAACAAGATAAAAACGTAAAGCTTTCTGATAACGAGCGTTTGAAAAGAGAAAGCAACTTTTTACGTGGCACCATAGAGCAAGATTTAAAAGACGAGATCACCGGTGGTTTTACCGCCGATAACTTCCAGTTAATTCGTTTTCACGGCATGTATCAACAAGATGATCGCGATATTCGTCCTGAACGTGCTAAACAAAAGCTAGAGCCACTGCATAATGTGATGCTGCGTGCACGTATGCCTGGCGGTATTATTAAGCCAGAGCAATGGCTTGCAATTGATAAATTTGCTGGTGATAAAACCAGTTATGGCAGTATTCGTTTAACTACTCGCCAAACATTTCAGTTTCATGGTGTATTAAAACCTGAAATTAAAGGTATGCACCAATTGCTTAATAGTGTTGGAATTGATTCTATTGCCACCGCCGGTGATGTTAACCGTAATGTATTATGTACTACCAATCCGGTTGAGTCTGAGTTACATCAAGAGGCCTACGAGTGGGCGGCAAAAATTTCTGAACACTTATTACCTAAAACGAAGGCATACGCTGAAATTTGGCTCAATGGCGAAAAATCTGAAACTACAGAAGAGCCTATTTTAGGTTCAACGTATTTACCGCGTAAGTTTAAAACTACAGTGACGATCCCACCTAACAATGAGGTGGACGTACATGCTAACGATTTAAACTTTGTGGCGATCGCTGAGGATGGCAAACTCGTTGGTTTTAACGTGCTAGTAGGCGGCGGTTTGGCGATGACCCATGGCGATACAGCAACCTACCCACGTAAAGCTGACGACTTTGGCTTTATTAGCCTAGAAGATACGTTAAAAATTGCTGAGCACGTGGTATCTGTTCAGCGTGATTGGGGCAACCGCTCAAATCGTAAAAATGCAAAAACTAAATACACACTCGATCGTGTTGGCACTGAAGTATTCAAAGCTGAAGTTGAAAAGCGCGCAGGCGTGAACTTTGCACCAAGCCGCCCTTATGAGTTTACTCACCGAGGGGATCGTATTGGTTGGGTAGAAGGCATTGATGGTAAGCACCACTTAACCTTATTTATTCAAAGCGGTCGTATTTTAGACTACCCAGATAAGCCGCTTAAAACAGGGTGTCGCAAAATTGCAGAAATTCATCAAGGTGATTTTCGCATGACGGCAAATCAAAACTTAATTATTGCCGGTGTACCGGCCGATCAAAAAGCAGTAATTGAAGAAATAGCCCGCAATCATGGTTTGATTGACGATAAGGACACTGAGCAACGCAAAAATTCAATGGCGTGTGTGGCATTGCCAACTTGCCCATTAGCTATGGCCGAAGCTGAGCGTTACTTACCGAGTTTAATTGAAAAAATAGAAGGCTTATTAGCCAAACACGGGGTACCAAATGACAGCATTATTATGCGTGTAGTTGGTTGTCCGAATGGCTGTGGTCGTGCCATGCTAGCAGAAGCAGGCTTGGTCGGCAAAGGCCCTGGTAAGTACAACGTTTACCTTGGGGGGAATACTGAGGGTACACGTATTCCAAAGCTTTACCTTGAAAATGTTGGCGAAGAGGTTTACTTAGAAGCATTCGATAAACTCATTGGGCAATGGGTTAGTGAGCGTAATGATGGCGAATGTTTTGGTGATTTTGTTATTCGCAAAGGTATTGTTGCAGAAGTAAAAGTATCCGTTACCGATTTTTACGCATAATTTAAAAGCAGCGCAAAGCGCTGGTGAGGTTTAAAGTTGACCATGAGTGAATTTAAAAACATATTACAGCTAGATAAGCAAAGCCAACAGGCTATGTTAGCTGATGCGAACGGTTTGCTGGCTGACATGAGCGCAGAGCAGCGCGTTGCATGGGCACTTGAAAATTTGCCTGACACTGCGTTTTTATCATCGAGCTTTGGTATTCAGGCTGCAGTTATGTTGCATTTAATGACTGCACAGCGCCCAGATATACCTGTGGTATTAACCGATACAGGCTACTTATTTCCAGAAACCTATCAGTTTATAGAGCAAATGACTTCGCAGTTATCACTTAACCTAAAAGTGTATAAAGCGCAGCTGAGCCCTGCATGGCAAGAGGCTAAATTTGGAAAATTATGGGAGCTAGGTGAGGCAGGCATTAAGCAATACAACCAGCTCAATAAAGTAGAGCCAATGACACGCGCTTTAAAGGAGCTAAATGCGAGCACTTGGTTTAGTGGCCTACGTCGAGATCAATCCTCAAGCCGTGCTGAAAAGCAAGTACTAGAAATAAGCCGAGGTACGGTAAAAGTGTATCCCATTATTGAATGGAATAATCGCGATGTATATCAGTATCTAACAAAGCATAATTTGCCATACCATCCATTATGGGAGCAAGGTTATGTGTCGATGGGGGATGTGCACACCACGCGTAAACTAGAGCCCGGCATGAGTGAAGAGGAAACCCGTTTTTTTGGCTTGAACCGTGAATGTGGCTTACATATTGATGGTGATGGAATTTAATTACCTTATTATTCAAAGCTATAAAATGAAAAAAACGCAGCCTTTGCTGCGTTTTTTATTGTTTAATATTTGCTGAATTGATTCTTTTTTATTATATTGGTTGTGATGATGGATTAAACACACAGCAGGAACGCTATGAAATACTTCACCTATTTAGCAGTGTCAGTGATGATAATTGCTGTTATCTTATTGTTTTATATTAAAAAACCCAATGGCCAGCCTTGGCTAAGCACCTCTCATATTTATAATGAATCAACAGAGATCAAGAATGAAATGATAGCGCTTTCATCTAGCGCGTTAGATAGTATTACCTCAGCAATTACCACAGCGGGTGAAAAAATCACTGGGGCTACCTTTGAGACAGAAACTCCTAAGCCAATTTATAAATGGCAAGACGAGCAAGGACAATGGCATTTCTCAGATGTACCAAACAAGAATGGTAAAAGCGAAGTGGTAAAGCTTAACCCCGCCGATATTAATGTCGTGGTTGCAGAAGATACCGCCATTTTGAGTGGCAGTGCTAAATCAGCAGTAAAGCCTTTTCCTCAGCGAGCACCAGCGATATACAACAGTGAATCAATTAATAAGCTGTTTGAAGATGCTGAAAAAGCTAAAAAGAGAATAGAGCAACGCAGTAAAGAGGTCGAAAGTTTTAGCGGCTTTTAGTTTTGAGGTGTTTTTGCTGTGTCTTCAAATAACGCTTTTCTGCTTCCATTAATAATATAGTTAAGTATATTTTTGTGGGCAACGATAAAAGTACGCCAATTGCAATACAGGCAGCTGCAGTAATAATACCTTTAATGCCGAACTGGTTGGTAAAGTAGCTCGATACAATTAAACCATGGCCTGTCACTATTAAGCACAATCCAAGCAAAATCGATGTTTTAAGTAGTCTTATTATTACAATTGAAGACATAGCGACCTCTGCGCAGCGTGTCTTCTTAGTGTATGTAATCTTTATAAAGCGGCATTGATTTAGCGCAAGCATCCATTAATAATATAAAAAAGCCCAGCTCATTACTGAGCCGGGCTGCATTTTCGTTTTAAGTTGTTAGTCGAGCATATTGCGCAGTACGTACTGTAAAATACCGCCATGTTTGTAGTAATCCCACTCTTTCGGAGTATCAATACGCACATCGGCACTAAAGCTAACTTGTTTACCTTCACTGTTAGTCGCAATCACACTGACTTCGTCGGTTTTATCGTATAACCCTTGAATATCAAATTGCTCTTGCCCAGTTAAGCCTAGTGATTCATGGCTTTCACCTTCTTTAAATTGTAAAGGAAGTACGCCCATACCAATTAAATTAGAGCGGTGAATACGCTCATAGCTTTGTGCTATCACAGCTTTAATACCGAGTAATAATGACCCTTTTGCAGCCCAATCTCGCGAAGAGCCAGTTCCATACTCTTTACCTGCTAGAACCACTAGTGGTGTTCCACTTTCTTGATATGCCATTGCCGCGTCATAAATACTTTCTAGCTTATCATCAGGTTGAGTGCGGGTAACACCGCCCTCGGTACCAGGGGCTAGTAAGTTTTTAAGGCGCACATTAGCGAATGTACCGCGCATCATTACTTCGTGATTACCACGTCGTGAACCATAAGAGTTAAATTGTGCTTTTTCAACCCCATTTTCTTGTAGGTAAAGCCCTGCGGGTGCCTCTGCCTTAATTGCACCTGCTGGTGAAATATGATCGGTAGTCACCGAGTCACCCAGTTTAGCTAAACAACGCGCACCCTCAATAGTTGGAATACCCGGTGGTTCAACACTCATACCATCAAAGAAGGGGGCTTTTTTAATATAAGTCGAAGCACTGTCCCAATCGTAAAGTTTACCATCAGGTATTTGAATTTTTTGCCAGCGACTGTCGCCATCGTAAACATTGGCGTAGCTTTTTTCGAACATCTCTTTAGTTACCGTACTTTTTACTAGTTCACTTACTTCTTTAACGCTCGGCCAAATATTTTTAAGGTAAATATCGTTACCATGCTTATCTTGCGCGAGTGGCTCGTTGTAAACATCAATATCGGTTCTACCCGCTATGGCATAGGCAACGACTAAAGGAGGCGACGCTAAAAAGTTCATTTTAACATCTTGATGTATGCGCCCTTCAAAGTTACGGTTACCCGATAAAATTGAGCTTACAACTAGTTTGTGTTTTTGAATCGCCTCACTAATTTCATCAGCAAGTGGGCCTGAATTACCAATACATGTGGTACAGCCATAACCAACTAAATTAAAGCCAAGCGCATCCAAGTCATCCATCAACCCTGCTTTTTCAAGGTAATCGGTGACCACCTGAGAACCTGGCGCAAGTGAAGTTTTAACCCAAGGTTTTACATTAATACCTAACTGACGTGCTTTTTGAGCTACTAAACCGGCAGCTAAAATAACACTTGGGTTAGATGTGTTTGTACAGCTAGTAATTGCAGCAATAACACAGGCACCATCATTTAACTCAAACTCTTCTCCATTAAAGTTTACTTTTGCTGCGCCCATAAACTGCGCTTCATCGGTAGGTTCATCTGGATTGGTAGTAGGGCCTTCGCTTTCAATACGCGCTTGCTCTTCATCGCTTTTATCACGACGTGCCATACGCTCGTCTTGAAAATCTTTTAAGTGCTGACCAATAACCTTGCCGGCTTTATCCAAAGTAATTCTATCTTGCGGGCGTTTAGGGCCTGCTAGGCTTGGCACAACATCATCTAAAGTTAGTTCAAGCTTATCGGTATAATGTGCTTCGTCGCCATCGTTACGCCATAAGCCTTGATGTTTAGCGTAATCTTCAATTAGTTTAAGCTGCTTCTCATCGCGATTAGTTAAGCGTAAGTAATTAATCGTTTCCTCATCAATAGGGAAAATACCACAGGTTGCGCCATACTCTGGCGCCATATTAGCGATAGTTGCTCTATCGGCAAGTGGTAAGTCGGCAAGGCCGTCACCATAAAACTCAACAAACTTACCTACCACACCGTGGTTACGCAGCATTTCAGTAACAGTAAGTACTAAATCGGTTGCTGTAGTGCCCTCAGGTAAGCGACCATTTAATTTAACACCCACAACCTGTGGAATAAGCAAGCTAATAGGTTGGCCAAGCATAGCGGCTTCGGCTTCAATGCCGCCTACACCCCAGCCAAGTACGCCTAAACCATTAATCATCGTTGTATGAGAATCTGTACCGACTAGTGTATCTGGGTAGGCTAACGATTTGCCGTTTTTTGTATCATTAAATACTACGCGGGCTAAATACTCTAAATTCACTTGGTGAACTATACCGGTTGCAGGTGGTACAACTTTTAAGTTATTAAATGCGGTTTGTCCCCAACGTAAGAATTCGTAACGCTCTTTGTTTCGCTCATATTCTAATTTTGAGTTTAAGTCGAATGAACCATCTTTACCGTAACCATCCACTTGCACCGAGTGATCGATTACCAGCTCAGCAGGAGAAAGTGGGTTTATTTTTGCAGGATCACCACCGAGTTTTTCCATCGCATCACGCATAGCAGCTAAATCAACAATTGCAGGGACACCAGTGAAATCTTGCATTACTACGCGGGCTGGAGAGAAAGCTACCTCGGCAGAGGGCTTCGCTTTTGGATCCCAATCTAATAAGGCCTGAATATCTTGTTCTTTAATATTCACACCATCTTCGTTACGTAGTAAGTTTTCTAGCAATACTTTTAACGAGAAAGGCAGGCGTTTGGCTTTATCGCCAAGTCCCATGAGCGAGTTGATATGATACTGCTCGCCATTGATAGTGAGCTGTTGTTGGGTGTCGAAACTATTTTTCATTATTTGTCCCTTCAATAAATTAGATTAATATTCTTGTAAAAGTGACCTCTGTAGTGATTTGCAAAGTGTGTACCATGATAAAAAATACCATATTGTATAATTTATTTTGGTCGTTATTTAAATAGAGATGAAGGCCAAAAGTTAAAATTCAAGGGATACTCTGAGTAATAATTGGCCACAAAACTAAACTTAAAAAAGTGCTATTTAAAGTAGTCCTGTTGTTTTAAATGGAAACTTAAATACACCAATGCAATCGCAATTATGGTGACTGCAATAGGCATAAAAATAGCGCTAATACCAAACAAGTTGATGCTATTAATAATCATAAAATTATAGTATTGCTGAGCTAAAACCGCTGCCAAAGAGATTATTAATGTTAATCTGGCTAGAGACTTTTTGAATAACAAAAGTACGCATCCTAATGCGCCGCCAAATACCGCAATAGCAAACGCTAAAGTAGCCCATAAAGGTTGGCTGTTATAAGCAAGTTGTTGTTTTTCAGGTAGTTTACTTATCATCTCTGGAGAGAGAAACAGCTGCATGACAAATGCAAGAATACCTAATATGTTCCATAATAAGGCAGTAATAAGTACGGGTTTTATCCAGCGGTTTGAGGTGTTTTCTGACATGTAAGCATCTATTTTTTAATATTGATATTCTATTAAAGAATAAAAAAGCCAGTGATGCAAACTGGCTTTTAATAACACATATAACTTAAGCAAATGTTAGCCAAATGAAATAGGGCGACGACCCGTTTTTTCATCAACTTTAGGCTTTTTAGTGCGTTTGCGTTTATTTTTAGCCGGCTCTGTTGTTGCTACTGGCGCGGCTTTTTCTGCTGTAACTGTTTCATCAATAACTGGACGTTCTGCTGGAGTGGCATCTTCACTTAACGTTAATTGAAACAACTCGCCATCAAATGCAAGTACATCACCGCTGTATAATTTTTTCCGTTTGATTGTACAAATTTCATGGTTAACACCGACATAGCCTTCGCTAATTAGGTTTTTTGCTTGACCACCACCTTCAACAAGATCTAATACCTTTAATAATTTGCACAGCTCTATAGGCTCTTCTTCTAACTCAACTTCTATATATTCTTCGTTCATCATGTTTCTCAGTGGGGGTGGTATTAGCTGTAGTATAAAGGCTCAGTGGCTATTTTGCACCAAAGTGAGCTTGTTAGGTGAGTTGATTATGTGATTTTTTATGAAACTTTTTATCTCTTTTTATAGTCTTTAAAAAAACTGAAGTAATTCAGGGTTAAGCTTCACGCGAAAAAAATTACACATTGGCGCGCTAATTGCCAATATCGGCCGTATAAGAGATTGAATATAAATAATGGAGTAAAACATGGGCATAAGATTAGCGATGAAAAAAGAGCTAATGGGCTTAGAGCATTCAGATCTGTTAACCGCTGATGATGTAAGAGCGCATCTAGCACAACAGGTAAAAGAAGACACTGAACGTGGCTTTTCAGTTATCTCTAAGTTTAACGATACCCATAGCCAGCTAACTAGCGGGCTTAAAACCAAACAAAGTGAGCTAGTATTTGAGCGTCATCGGTTATTTAATGAAGTGCTGTACAAACGTCAGAGTGTCGATGCATGGCTAAATAACCAGACTTCAGGTTAAACAGCCAAATAAATTAAGTTGCGATTTTAAATCACTCCTTTAGACTACACTTGTAATCAACGGGGTGATAATGAAAAATGGAATTTTAGCGTGTGCACTCATGCTATTGTTGAGTGCATGCCAACAGCCTACAGTGTATATATTTAGTAAAGGTTTATCGGACTCACAGCGCCAGCAGTTAGAGGCCGCACTCAAAACACAATCCCTACCTTACGAATATGTTGAACACGACATCCCTCGGGAATTTGGCGTAGCTACTTTACTATTATCAAATGATAGAATTTTACGCCAAGAAACAGAGCAGTTAGCTACTATTATGCAGGGGTTAGGGTCTGTTGATCTTTGCGGATTAAAATTTGTTCAAACTAGGGGCGATTTAATCGCGGCGCGAGGTTTGTAACCTAGTGGGCTAAGTCAAAACCGAGGAACAAAGAGTAAATTGCCCCTAGGAAGAACCCGAAGGGCAGCGCCTGTTTGGTATTAATGCGGCGTTATCGCCTATTTATGGGGAATAACCACACTACATAGGCTCTGCCTTGCCTAAATACCAAA
This sequence comes from Pseudoalteromonas sp. P1-16-1b, assembly GCF_001401785.1. Classification (GTDB taxonomy): domain Bacteria; phylum Pseudomonadota; class Gammaproteobacteria; order Enterobacterales; family Alteromonadaceae; genus Pseudoalteromonas; species Pseudoalteromonas undina. The sequence goes on from NZ_LKGQ01000009.1 coordinate 49,315, forward strand.
CAGGCTGCTGTAAATTTAACCTTGAAAGGTTAACAGACCCTAAGTTATCAACCCGAAATTAGCTACACCACACGCGCAAATCACTTTTATGGTGATGGTAATATTGGTTTTTATCTAAAAAATACTAATGCGGATGACGCTTTTACCATGCCTTCTCGGTTGCGAACAACCCAGTGCGAAAAAGGTGAGTTTAATGACCTAGCCGTAACCTTTACTGATCAACATGCTGAGTTCACATTAATCAGCGGCGCAAAAGTCACATTGAAATGGGAATATTTATACGGCTATTTGGTTATTTATTACAGCAATTATTCACAAACCTACACTCATTCACAGCCATTGGTTGAGACACCTTTTGGCGATAAACCATCAGACACATATACCATAACAGCTCATGTAAATAAGCCAGGCTGGCTTAATTGCTCAATGCAGGTTGTTTATATGGATTAAGTTAACTGTTAACCATGCTCTTCTATATGCTCCGAGAGTTTTGCAATGCGCAGGCTCATACCTTCAATAATACGGTCTTTAATTTTTTCACGTATAACATTAGGTAGGCGGGTAAGGGCATCGGCAGTAATAGCCAGTACTATAGCGCTTTCCCTAGCGCGTGCATTAATACTGCGCTCTCGGTTATTAATAAATGCACCTTCACCAATAAATTCACCAGGCTCTATACTGCCCAGTTCCAGTAAGTGGTTGTGCTTAAACACCATTAAAGATCCACTGAGCACAATAAACAGTCGCTTGTCATTATCAAATTCTTTAAATAAAAACTGATTTTTATTTATCAAATAGAGCAAACCAAACGACTCAAGCAGAATTTGGCGCTCATTAAGTGTGAATTCTTTAAAAAAATCTAAGCGATTTATAATCTCCATTTGCTTAAACAAAGGGATGTTCTCAATTAACTTCATTAATAACCTAGGACGCTAGCCTTATAAAATATCAGCTAATATTGCGCTCTTTTAATTTTCGGGTCAACGTATTGCGACCCCAACCAATTTTTACTGCGGCTTCTTGTTTATGGCCAGAACAATTAGCGAGTGCTGTTTTTATTAAGCGGGTTTCTAGCTGGGCTTGAATATCAGGCCAAATATTTTCTTTACCTTGTTTAAACTCTTGATTAAGCCACTGCTGAAATGAATCTAGCCAATCGCCTTCTTGGGTTGCGGCGGAATTATCAATAATTTCAGGAGGTAAATCTTGCTCACCAATCAGCTCTCCAGGCGCCATAACGGTTAACCAGCGGCAGGTGTTTTCAAGTTGACGAACATTCCCTGGCCAATTAAATAAACACAGTTGTTTAATTGCTTTAGGGCTTAATACTTTACTATCTACTTGCAGGTCTTTTGCACTTTTATGTAAAAAGTGTAGCGCTAAGCGCTCTATATCTTCAGGGCGCTCGCGTAAGGCAGGTAAACGTAGGCGAACCACGTTTAAACGATGAAATAAATCATCTCTAAACTTACCTTGTTTTACCAGCTCTTCTAAATTTTGATGAGTGGCAGCAATAATGCGTACATCTACTTTTATACTTTGATGACCCCCCACGCGATAAAATTCGCCATCGGCTAATACGCGCAATAAGCGGGTTTGTACATCCAGTGGCATATCACCGATTTCATCCAAAAATAAGGTACCGCCATTCGCTTGTTCAAAGCGACCTTTACGCACGCTATCTGCCCCTGTAAAAGCGCCTTTTTCGTGGCCAAACAGTTCAGATTCAACTAATTCTTTAGGGATAGCGGCCATATTAAGGGCAATAAATTGGTTTTCTTTTCGCGGGCTGTGGTTATGCAAGGCGCTGGCAACGAGCTCTTTACCAGTACCTGACTCTCCATTGATCAGTACGCTCATACTCGATGCTGAGAGTTTACCTATGGCACGAAACACTTCCTGCATAGCAGGGGCCTCACCAATAATATGGGCGCTTTTGGGGGGCGCGCTTTTACGTTTGGTTTTTTTAGTTGAATTAGCTCGATAAGCACTTTCCACCAGTGCAACCGCTTCATTTAAATCAAATGGCTTGGCCAAATACTCAAATGCGCCTTTTTGGAATGCATTAACGGCTGAATCAAGGTCTGAGTGGGCGGTCATAATGATCACAGGTAGCCCTGGCGTTTGCTCTGCTATTAGCTCAAGTAACGCCATACCGTCCATACCAGGCATTCGCACATCGGAAATCAACACGCTAGGTTGACTAAATTTTAGCGCGTTAAGTACGTTTTGTGCATCTGCAAAACTTTCTACTTCAAACCCTGCGCGAGTCAGTGCTTTTTCTAGTACAAAGCGAATTGAGGCATCATCATCTACAAGCCAAGCTGTTTTCATGCAAACTCCAAAGTATTAATCTGTAAACGGCAGATAAATATTAAATTCAGTATGTCCCGGCCAACTATCACATTCGATATAGCCATCATGTTGATCAATCAAGGTTTGCGCTATAGATAACCCAAGTCCCGAGCCACCTTCTTTATTGGTAGTCATAGGATAAAATAAGGTGTCGCGTAAATTGGCATCAATACCCGGGCCGTTATCCATTACTTGAATAAGTAGCGCCTTTTTAGGGGCTTTGCCAGGACGACGATGCTGGTAATTAATCCGCGTTTTTATTTTTATTTCGCCACCATCTACCAATGCTTGTTGTGCATTACGCACAATGTTTAGCACTACCTGTTGAACTTTGCTCTGATCAATATAAACATCAGGAATACTCGGATCGTAGTCTTTAACTAACCGAATATCGCGGTTGTTATCTAAGGTACTGAGTTTTACAACCGACTCTAATGTTTGATGTATATTGCCATACGATTTTTGCGGCAGCTGATTAGGCCCAAGGAGCCTATCAACTAATTCACGCAATCGATCGGCTTGTTCAATTATCAGTTCTGCACATTGATCTCTTTCTTGCTGATCACCTTCATACTGCAATAATTGCGCCGCCCCGCGAATTCCACCCAGTGGGTTTTTAATTTCATGGGCTAAACCGCGAATTAAGTTGCGTGCAGCTTGGTATTGATGCATTTGATTTGAGACTTGATCGTGCTTTATTTCGTCATCAGTTTGTCGACATTCAAATAAAATATAAAAGGTATCGTTATGCTTTATTCGTCGTGTGCTGACCGCTAACTTTGCATGGCGAGAATCGATAAACACCACGTCAGCTCTATGCTGGTGGCAGTCTACACCATCAACCAACGAATACTGTGCAATACGTTTTAAGTCGATAGAGTGGTAATTAAATAAGTCATCGAACGCTTGTCCTAGTAAGCGCTTTTCGCCTAAACCAAGTAATTCACTGGCACTGGTGTTGGCGTAAATGAGCGTAAAGCTTTCATCAAGTAACATTAGGGCGGTGGTTTGGTTTTGCCAAATTATATTTAGTAGCTCTGGGCTAAAATGTGTTTTGTTTATCATTATTGCACCATTTTAGTGCGCCTGGGGAGGTAGGCAAGGTTTTTAGTAAAATATACGCTAATTGTACGTACTTAACTGCAATTACCGACCTATATTTAGGCCTTTGCGATGCATAAAAAATACACTCTCAGGGCTAGTTGCAATTACTTGGTTTTGTTTATTATAAAGTTTAACTTGTAGTGTGTGTTGCCCGCGCTCTACATCTCTTAACGCCAGCGTAGTGGTGTCACTAGGTTCACCAATGGCAACGCCATTTAAAAATAAACCAATGGTAAATCCAGCTTCAAACCGAGGCGCAATCTGAGTTGAAACATACACAGAGCCGGTGTTTTCTCTTATAGTTTGGTTGGACTCTGGCGAAGTAATACTAATTTTAAACTTTACCGCTGTTTTAGTTGGTGAAGTATCAAGTATGTCAGTATTAGTTGCAGGCATGTTTAAGTGTTGGCTAGTGAGTTTAACCTCTTTAGCACCAGGTTGAGGGGTATCTGAAAAAACCAGTACACCGTTTTTGTCTTTCCATGCGTAAATTTTTTTATTATTTGCATGGCTATTAAGGCTTATCATTAAAGCTACTAATAGCAACAAAACCTTACCTATCATCCTGCTAACCTGCATTGTTTAAACTTATTTCACTTTAGTGTAGAACCGTTAAATTTACCATAAAAAAAGCCCGCAGAGCGGGCTTAAAACACACATTATTTATCGGTTAATAAATTAACAGCTGTAGTACATTTCAAACTCAACTGGGTGAGTTGTCATGTTAAGTTTTTCAACTTCTTTTGACTTAAGTGCAATGTAAGCATCAATTAGGTCATTAGTGAATACGCCACCTTGGTTTAAGAACTCACGGTCTGCATCTAATGCCGCTAGTGCTTCATCTAATGAGGCTGCCACTGTTGGAATTTCTGCTGCTTCTTCAGCTGGTAAGTCGTATAAATCCTTATCCATAGCATCGCCAGGGTGAATTTTGTTTTTAATTCCGTCAAGGCCAGCCATAAGCATTGCTGAGAATGCAAGATATGGGTTAGCAGTTGGATCTGGGAAGCGCACTTCAATACGACGACCTTTTGCAGATGGAACCACTGGAATACGAATTGATGCTGAACGGTTACGGGCAGAGTATGCAAGCATTACCGGTGCTTCAAAGCCAGGTACTAAACGTTTGTACGAGTTAGTTGACGCGTTAGCAAAAGCGTTGATTGCTTTAGCATGTTTGATGATACCACCAATGTAGTAAAGCGCGTCTTCAGAAAGACCGCCGTACTTATCACCTGCGAATAAGTTTACGCCGTCTTTAGCTAAAGACTGGTGACAGTGCATACCTGAACCGTTATCGCCAACAACAGGCTTAGGCATAAAGGTTGCTGTCTTTCCGTATAAATGAGCCATGTTGTGAATAACATATTTCATTTCTTGGATTTCGTCTGCTTTTAAAACCATAGTGTTAAAACGAGTTGCGATTTCATTCTGACCGGCAGTCGCCACTTCGTGGTGATGTGCTTCAACAACTTGGCCTAGCTCTTCAAGAACTAAACAAGTTGCAGAACGCCAATCTTGGAAATCATCAACAGGTGCAACCGGGAAGTAACCGCCTTTAACACCTGGACGGTGGCCTGTATTGCCATCTGCATATTCTTTATCTGAGTTCCAAGCTGCTTGCTTAGAATCAATTTTATACATTGAGCCTGACATGTCAGACTTGTATTTAACATCGTCAAATACGAAAAACTCTGGCTCAGGACCAAATAAAACTGTGTCAGCAATACCAGTAGAGCGCATGTACTCTTCAGCGCGTTTAGCTACTGAGCGCGGGTCGCGCTCATAACCTTGTAATGTAGAAGGCTCAACCACGTCACAACGAACGATTAGCGTTGTTTCTTCTGTGAAAGGGTCAAGCTTAATTGAATCTGCGTCAGGTAATAACACCATGTCTGATTCATTAATGCCTTTCCAGCCAGCAATTGAAGAACCGTCGAACATTTTTCCATCTTCAAAAAAGTCTTCATCAACTTGATGATGAGGAATAGAAACATGTTGCTCTTTACCTTTTGTGTCAGTAAAGCGTAAATCAATGAACTTAACGTCATTTTCTTTAATAAAATCTAAAACCGATTGTGACATGTGTCCTCCAACTATTGGGTTTTATTATTGCTGCTTAGATACTTTAAATACTAACAAGCTGATTTTATGCCACTATTATAATCTATTGTTTTTTATGTGAAAATATATAAACAACATAAAGGTGATATAGATTAAGCACTATTTTGGTGCGTAATAATTCCAAAAAGGTGCAACATTTACAGAGTCATAATTGCTTGCAAATTAATCACCTTAGACTAACACAAAGAAAATGCAAAATACGCAGTAAAGTCGCTTTAAATTAACTCAAAACCACCTTTTGAGATAAATTTATAAAAATTAATCATCAAAATTAATTATTTTAAAACAAAGGGTTAATTATTTTATTGCGAAAGTTTGAAATTTTATTTTGGATAAACTTTCATCCATTCCATTTATAGGGGATAATATGCGCCCTTTTAAATCCTATGCTGGGACATCTCGTGAAAGCGCAGGTGAGTACGTATAGCCCCCTGCAGGATCAATGAGATCAATTTCTCTGAGTGAACATATGAGTATCGAAAAGTTAAGAAATATAGCAATTATCGCCCACGTTGACCACGGTAAAACAACACTGGTTGATAAACTACTTGAGCAATCAGGTACATTAGAAACACGCGGCGGTAATGAAGAGCGCGTGATGGATTCAAACGACATTGAAAAAGAACGTGGTATTACCATTTTAGCGAAAAACACCGCTATATCTTGGAATGATTACCATATCAATATCGTAGATACTCCTGGACACGCCGACTTCGGTGGTGAAGTTGAACGCGTACTTTCGATGGCTGACTCAGTACTACTACTTGTTGACGCTCAAGAAGGCCCAATGCCACAAACGCGTTTCGTAACGCAAAAGGCATTCGCGCAAGGCTTAAAGCCAATCGTTGTTATCAATAAAATTGATAAGCCAGGTGCTCGCCCTGATTGGGTTATGGATCAAATCTTTGATTTATTCGACAACCTAGGCGCAACTGATGAGCAGTTAGATTTTAAAGTAATCTACGCATCAGCAATCAATGGTTGGGCTACATTAGATTTAGACGAAGCATCAGATAACATGGAACCTATGTTCAAGATGATCGTTGACGAAGTATCACCACCGGATGCAGATCCTGAAGGTGACTTCCAAATGCAGATTTCACAGCTTGATTACAACTCTTATAAGGGTGTAATTGGTATTGGTCGTATTAAACGTGGTTCTGTTGCACCTAACCAACAAGTTACGGTTATCAGTGCAGACGGCACAACTCGTAACGGTAAGATTGGTTCAGTACAAAGCTACTTAGGCCTTGAACGTATTGAAACTGATAAAGCTTACGCTGGTAACATCGTAACAGTAACAGGTTTAGGCGAGCTTAAGATTTCAGATACGCTTTGTTGTCCAAACAACGTTGAAGCATTGCCACCACTAAGTGTTGATGAGCCAACAGTAACAATGACGTTCTCTGTAAACAACTCTCCTTTCTGTGGTAAAGAAGGTAAGTTTGTAACATCACGTAATATTCGTGAGCGTTTAGACAAAGAATTAGTACACAACGTAGCACTTCGTGTTGCAGATACAGATAACCCAGATAGCTTCCGTGTATCGGGTCGTGGTGAATTACACCTAGGTATCTTAATCGAGAACATGCGTCGTGAAGGTTACGAGCTTGCTGTATCTCGTCCAGAAGTAATCTTACGTACTGTTGATGGTGTGTTAGAAGAACCGTATGAAACACTAACTATTGACTGTGAAGAAGAGCATCAAGGTTCTATCATGGAGCAAATTGGTCTTCGTAAGGGTGAACTAACTGACATGGCACCAGATGGTAAAGGCCGTATGCGTATGGACTTTATGATCCCAAGCCGTGGCTTAATCGGTTTCCAAACTGAGTTCATGACATTAACGTCGGGTTCTGGTTTACTTTACCATACATTCGATCACTACGGTCCGCACAAAGGTGGCGAGCTAGGTGTTCGTAAGAATGGTGTAATGATTGCAAACGCAACAGGTAAAGCACTTACTAACGCATTATTTAACTTACAAGAGCGCGGCCGTTTATTTATCGGTCACGGTGTTGAAGTTTATGAAGGTATGGTTATTGGTATTCATAGCCGTGATAACGACCTTACAGTTAACGCACTTAAAGGTAAGCAACTTACAAACGTTCGTGCATCTGGTACAGATGAAGCACAAACACTAACACCAGCACTTAACTATTCACTTGAGCAAGCGCTTGAGTTTATTGCTGATGATGAGTTAGTAGAAGTAACACCTGAGAACATTCGTATTCGTAAGCGTCATTTAACTGAAAATGAGCGTAAACGTGCGGGTCGTGCCCCTAAGTCATAATCTATTAATTTAGAATAATGATTTTAAAAGCCGCTGTATTGCAAAATACAGCGGCTTTTTTGTTTTTAAAGTAAGAGAAGCTTTAGCTTTTATGTAGTCAGGATAAACAAGATAAAACAAACTAGATAAAGTTAGCTCCAAAAATATCAGGCAATTATTTCTCTTTGAAAAGAGTGCGCTTTTTTACCGCTTAGTAACTAGCTCACTTAAAAAATAGTAATAACTATAAATAATACTCAGTATGTTCAGGTTAATATTGGTGTCCACAGATTGAACAATCCGATCTAATACAATTACTTACACTATCTTGTAGAGCAAGTTGTTAAAGTAATAATGTTTTTTAAACTCATACAAATTAAGGGAATAATGTTGGTTAAAGTAATACTTATTGTGATAACTGTACTTTTATCTGGTTGTACTTCGTCACAAGCCATGAGCTCTGGGTGTGATTTTGTTACAGGGGCTGCGAACAGTAATGAACGTCATAAGCCTGCTGGTGATCTTAATAGTAATAAAAAAAATCAAAAAGTAAACGTGATTAATGGGCTTTTGAATATGTTAATTGGCCCAATCGGTCGCTCTCTCAATGATGATGAATGCAGTAGTAAAGAGCAAGAGTATGTATACCCAAATAACAGCTTATAAAAGAGACGTTTTGCTTTTTAATGTTTCCGTTATGTTGGGTTTCGCTTTGCTCAACCCAACCTATGGTTTCAATTATCTTATTGGTAGTAAAGTGATTTTTCCAAACACATCAGCATCTATATAGCCAAGGTTGCGACTGCCGTTAACAGGCTGTACTTCATGTGAACCCATAAAGTGCTCACGAACTTTACTGCCGTCGTTATCGCAATATGCGAGCATAAAGCCAATAACTTGTTTTTCAGTTAATTTAAGCGGAGTGTTTTGTGCGCCTTGTTGGAAATCGTTTGGGTAGAGTTTTATCGCCACTTCCCACGTGATGTTATAGGGCGCAGTGGTATTGCGTTTCCAGTTACTAACTAAGTGGTCGGTATATAAATGCGCTTTTTTATCAGGCCCATAATCGGCAGCTTGGTTATCAAGGCCAATATGATAAGCAAATGCTGTATGGTTAAATTGGTGATTACCGCCAGATGCGTCACTATCTATAAACACTTCTAAGGCATCATCGTCCCAGTATTTATCCGTTGGATCTGGGTGAGTATCAATAAGCACATCATCACTAATGTCTGCTTGTAAATACAAGTAGTTTTCATCCCACAAAAGACGATAGCGACCTTTAAAATCCTTGTCTGAGTCTGGTAGGGTGCCGTCCATTAAGTATGGCATATTATGCCAAGTGGCTTTGTCCCATGCACTTTCAGAAACCCCATCAATAGTAATAGCTGTTGGTGTATGACTAACGTCAATAGCCATGATTGGCTGGGTAAAAAGTAAGCTAAAAGCGAGTAGTGTTTTTTTCATTAATCATCTCATCAATTAAGGATGATTTAGCTTGGCTTAAATAGCAATCAAAAACAATCTCGTAGTCTATTTTTATACTAACTGATTGTGCCTGCTATGCTGTCTTTTAATGCGAGCATTAATAAATGCGCACTTTCTCCAGACATTTTAAAAGGATTAAAATCAATGAAGCCTGAAAACTTGAGATTCAGTGATTCGGTTAGCTTAGATTGCGGTACATAGCCCATTGACCATTTTTCAAACTCTCTTTCAGGAATTTGGGTATAGTTGAGCATAATTACATTGTGGTGACGTTTATCGTTTAATATTTGTTGGTAGGTATTATTTACAGCCGTTCTAGAGCCTTCCAGGCATTGTAAAAAGTAATCATTACTAAAACATAACATGCCGGTGACGTTTGTTTTTACATTATAGGTTCGAGCGCTTTGTAAAATATTTTCTATATCTTTAGGCCCAAAACCACTACTAATTTTGCTGGCGTAAATAAGTCGTACAAGAAACATAAAACCTCCTCACTGTTTAGTTAATTAAACATAGTTCAGCAGAGAAGTTATTACTAATTTTGTAAATGACTGATTAAAGTTTAATACTCTCACCTTCATTTAAAATATGCAGGGGTATTTTCGAGTCCATCTTTTTGTGCATATACAATAAACGCAGTAAAGCTGAATGACTCGTGCGATCGCCCATTTTCCATGATGAGTTACCGTATCCCCAAGGTATCATTATTTTACAGTTTAGCTCTTGTGCTGCTGTTAGAGCGTCTTCTGGGGTTGTATGAACGTAACGATACCATTTAGGGTTATCTTCGCTATAGTAAGACGCTATCGGCATTAAGCACACATCAATATCGCCATATTTTTTCTGTATATCGCTGAAGTGTTTTGAGTAGCCAGTGTCGCCTGCAAAAAATAAGGTGCTGCCATTTTGTTCAAGTAGCCAGCCATTCCATAGGTCTTTATCGTTGTCTTCATAAATAAAGGGTACTAAAACACGGCTGCTAAAGTGATGAGCAGGCAAGGCATGGATAGCTAAATCGCCAATATTTGTTTTTGCATACCACGCCATTTCACTAATATTAAACCCGCCTGTAGGGAAGTTGTCGGCCATGCCTAGTGGTGTTAAGTAGCGGGGTTTATTACCGATCTCTTCTATATCTGCTTTATTAAAGTGATCGTAATGAATATGCGAGTACATCACAGCGTCTAAGTTTTTCAGTTCACTATCTGTGAGCCAATCGCCGGGCTGTCGGTAAAACCCAGAGGCTAGTCTAAATGCTAAATCTACAGGTGAGTCAAACTGCTCTTTTACAGGATCAAGTAACACTTGCTGTCCGTTAGGCGTGCGGATCATAAACCCAGCATGCCCCAGCCAGCGTAAGCTAAAGCCTGTATTTAAATTCATAGGCTGTTGCTCACCAATAAATTGGCAGTTTTCGCTGTCTTTTTCGCATTGTAATTTAGGGCTAGTTGGGTAGCAGTTGCTTTTACAGGTAGTCGGGTAAGTTTTTTTACCCGGGTAGAGATTATGAAACCGTCCTTCTCGCTCGCCATTTTGATGTAGCGGGGTAATGGTTTGCTCCCCTGCAATAACTTCAACATGGTTAGCTGTTTGGCAGGCGCTGAGCATTGTGCATGCAAGTATTAGGGTAATGGCTTTGAACTTCATTTTACTGTTCTAATTATTATTATTTTGTAAAAGTATAACAACAACAGCTGATTATCGAAGAGCTTAAAGGTAACAAAAAGTAACAATAAAAAAGCCTACAATTTAGTAGGCTTAGTAAACGAGTTTATAGTAATTAGCCTGTAGTATTCATTTGCTCAATAAATTTATTTGAGTCTTCAATCGACTTATTCATGTCATTCATGAGTAACTGAATATCACGCTTTAAGTTAGTAAACTCGCCTTTTATAGCGGCTACCGCTTGTGCGTTTAAGTTATGTTTTAAGTAAAGCACGTTATCTTGTAAAGACGATAATACTGGCTCCATTTTGCTCTCAGCGCTGCGCATTGAGCGAAGTAATTGGCTAAACTGGCGCTGAGTTGCAGCTAGTTTTTTACTGCTTTGACGCTTAAGTGAGGCGCTTTTGTATTGCTCTAGCTCATCGCTCCACTCATCAAACAAGGCATCGGCAACATCTTCTACTTTATTTATGTTACTTGATACTTCGTTTGCCGCCGCTAAGCTCGACTCGTAATCGTCATTAAGTTGATTGTAAGCATCTTGCAACTCACCGCCATCGAAATTAATTAAGGTAGTTAGGCGCTCGAGTGCTGATTGAAACTCTTCTTGCGACTCTTGTTGTGAGTCTTTCGTTTCTTCAACGCGGTCAATAAGAATGTCACGTTTATGTACGCCTACTTTTTCCATTGCCGAATAATAAGCCGACTGACAACCTGAAAGCATCAGCATTAACGAGAGTATGGCTGTCCCTAATAATGTTTGTTTTTTCATCTGAATTCCTATTTACGAGTGTTAATGCTGTAAATTATGGCCTTGATTGTTATTATAATCAAAAGCCCACCAACAAAGTTAATTGTATGAATGATAAGCTCTCCCATTATAAACAGCAAGTTAAGGTGTTTCTAAAACAGCAACCAGGCTGGTGGATGCAATATTTCAATCGCTGTATAGACGATCAAATAACCATTAATGCAGGGTATTTAGCATACGTTACCTTGTTGTCGTTGGTTCCGCTGATAGCGGTGGGTGTGGCAATCTTCTCTGCTTTTCCAGGGTTTGAATCGACCCGTTTAGCCATTGAAAGTTTTTTATTTACTAACTTTGTGCCGACTTCTTCCGATGTTATTAAAGAACATATTAGCTCGTTTGCTGGTAATGCTAATCAAATGACGGCGGTAGGTATTGGCTTTTTGGCAGCCATTGCCTTGCTACTTATTCGTAATGTAGATGCCACACTAAACCGTATTTGGCGAGTAAAGAAAAAACGCCCAATGATGATATCCTTTGCTGTGTATTGGATGGTACTGAGCTTGGGACCTGTACTACTGGGTGCGAGTATTGGTGTCACCTCTTATATTGTGTCGTTAGTGTCGTTTGCTGATCAGGGGATCCCTGGGTTTAGTGGTTTTTTATTAAAACTACTCCCTTATGCTATTTCTATGGCAGGTTTTATCATGCTGTATACCTTAGTGCCGAATACGCGAGTTTCATTTAGGGCCGCTATTCCTGGTGCACTGTTTGCTGCAATGTTATTTGAGTTAACCAAAAAAGGCTTTGCTTTGTACATTAGCCATTTTCCATCATACGAAGTGATTTATGGTGCGGTAGCAACCATTCCTATTTTGTTTGTATGGGTATACTTGTCGTGGGTAGTAGTGCTACTAGGTGCTGAATTTACTGTGTGTATTAACATGCAACATTACAATAAAAAAGAGCAACGAGCAGAGGATAGTGAATAAATGCAAGGACTAATTCAACGGGTAACACACGCCAACGTAGCAATAGAAAAACAGATTGTTGGTGAAATAAAACAAGGTATTGTATTACTGCTTGGTGTTGAAAAAGAAGATGATGAGCGTGTTGCTGATAAACTATTACACAAGGTCAGTAATTATCGAATTTTTAGCGATGAAAATGATAAAATGAACCTCAGTCTCAAAGATATACAAGGCGAACTATTAGTCATATCGCAATTTACACTTGCAGCTAATACCAAAAAAGGCATGCGTCCTAGTTTTTCATCGGCAGCCACACCAGACCAAGCGCAAGCATTATATAATTACTTTGTTAAGCAGGCTAAATTACTCGGTATTAAGGTAGCGACCGGTGTATTTGCAGCCGATATGCAGGTTAGTTTATGTAACGACGGTCCGGTTACCTTTAACTTAACCGCTTAAAGTGTTTTTTCAACAACCACAATGTGATTCACAAACCCGGTGATCTTTTTAATACTAACGGCTTCCCCAAACACGCGCTTAAGCACAAGTTGTAGCTGTGTAAGTTGGGAGGCATGTTGCGATAAAAAGTTAATAAATAAGATGCCCCGCTGAGCAAGCGCATCATAAATTGTTTGATAAAAACATAAATCAAATAAGAATCTAGGGGCGTCTAGTTCACTAAATAAATCTAAAATAATCCAATCTATATTCACCGCTGACTTTAAAACTGTTTGTGCGTCTTTACAGAAAATTTGGCCCTTTTCATTAAGGGCGAAAAAATCTTGATAACAGTCAATTATATGAGGGTTTTTTTCTACTGAAGTCAGCTGTACTTGAGGGTATTGTTTTAATAAGTAGTTACGTATAGCACCGCCACCTAAACCGAGCTCAAGTATTTTTTTAGGCGCTGGTCGTTGCTGCCAAACCGTTGCTAAATAGGCAAGGTGAGGAAACAGTAATACTTGTGGACTCCGGGTTAAAATAACTGATTGCAAGGTGTTGTTAATAAGCAGCCAACGCAGCTGTTGATGCTCTCGAACTTGTATATTTATGCCATGTTGATTATGCCAATAAAGTAACTGGCCTAGCGATGAACTATGCTCAATAAAGTGCCTGCTGATCAGGCCACTGCTACCATGGATATATTTATTCATGGTATTGAGCATAAACCAGCAGGGGTAAAGCGCAATCGATTTTGTCATTAATTTTTTACAGTCATTTATAGGAAACCAAAGTCGTATTTGCAGTTTTACCCAGATCGAGTATGGTGTTTTTCACAAAATGCACAGCGTAATATTTTTACATTTTTAATTTATGGAGTCTGTATGTTTCAAGTGAGCACCCCTCAAAGTAGTGAAGACTGGCAAGCCTATTATCAATTACGCTGGCAAGTTTTACGTGCACCATGGGGCGAACCTCGTGGTTCTGAGCAAGACGATTTAGAGCAAGAAGCTGAACACCGCTTTATTAAAAATAAAGCAGGTGAAGTATTGGGTGTGGCGCGTTTGCATTTTAATAATCAGCAACAAGCTCAAGTACGTTATATGGCGGTTGCAGAGGGTAACCGTAATCAACATATTGGTAGCCGCTTATTACATGAGCTAGAAAAAATAGCGTGGAATCAAGATGCTGATGAATTAGTGCTGTTTGCTCGCGAACGTGCCCTGGAATTTTATCAGCGCCATGGCTACGAAAATAAAGAAAAAGCGCATTTAGCCTATGGTGATGTTCAGCATTATAAAATGGTTAAGCTTAAGCCGAGTGAGCCAGGTTGGTTCCGTCACCCTAATTGGACTCAAGTACTGCAAAATACATGGCGTGAATCAATCCCTATTAGTGATGCAATGGGGATAAAAGTAGAAAGCTACACTGATTGGCAATTTACTACTCGTGCAGATTTAAATGCTAACTTAAACTTACACAACACCATGTTTGCAGGCTCTATTTACAGCCTAGCTACACTAACGGGTTGGGGAGCAACGTACTTAGCATTAAAAGAAGCCGGACTTGAGGGTAATATAGTGTTAGCCGATGCTAATATTAAATATTTAAAACCACTGAATACCGACCCTAAAGGCTGTGTTGATATTCAAACCTGTAAAGGTAACTTAATAGAGTTACAAGAGGCGGGTAAGGCGAGCTATTTAGTGCCAGTAACCATTTTTGATGGTGATCAAGTAGTTGCTCAGTTTGAAGGGCAGTTTGTGGTTAAAAAGTAATAAGAATAAACGAAAAAGCCAAGCGAGTTGCTTGGCTTTTTTTATTAGCGGTTATTACAGTAAATCAGTCAGTAATATACCGACACCAAAGCGTTCAATATCGGCGTTATAGTCTATTAAACTCTCACCATAGCCATTAAAGTACTGCGCATAGCCGCGTACTCTTCCCCATAGAGGGAATGACCAATCAAGCTGAATTGCCCCGCGGTTATCTGAATTTAAATTATTACGAGTCATAAAACTAAATTCATGATCGTGAAAGCGATACGCGCCACCAAATTCAAAGTAACCCATGTATTTATAGATATCAGGGTTATCGTCACCTCGTGCATCTAACGGCGCAGGCTTTTCATTTTCAGGAATACGATACCAAGGTTTAAAGCTAAATACAAAGCCGTCATTTTCCCAAATGAAATCGGCATATATACGGTTCCAAGAACGCGAGTTTGGTTGACTACGGCCATTTGATTGGTGCGAAATACCAATGGCTATTGCCATTTCATCGCCCCATAAAACGTTTTCAGGGTCTAAGTAATTAATCCAGAAAATTTCTGGTTCGTAATTAGTCTCACGAAAAGGAGATGAAATATCGTCGTTATATACTTGCCAGTATGACTGCAGTGTAAAGCCAAAAAATATAGCTTGGTCTGAGTCGGCAAACTCATCATACAAAGGTACTTTAATTGATAACTGATATTTAGCTTCTAGGTTATCGAGAGGGTCGCCATCTTTTTTATCGGTTAATTCTGCAAATCCATCAAACGGGCGAGTGTTTGGGTTCGACATATAAGAAACCGGTAAAATATAATTACGTTTATGCGGCGTAATTACATTACGATTCTTTTTGCCAACCGCTTCACGGGCTTGGCGTTTATCGATAGCTGTTAGCTGCTTGCTTTCTTCAACTGCAGAGCATTTTTCGCGCAATTGATCGAGGGTTTGCTTACCGTCTCCACCTATCACTTCATTTAATATACATTGTTTAACCAGCTCAAGTTCATTGTTTTGCTCGTTTTTTGCTGTTTCTTCAGCAATAACAGCAGTACTTAGTAATGTTGAGAGTAGTATCCAGTGGCGCCAACTCATTATAATTCCTTTGTAAGTGAGGGAAGTAACAGATTTGTGGTGATTATAACGCATTTTTAACACGTATACGGTGAACTTGTCCTGAACTTTAATAAAGCAAAAAGAAAAGCGACCTAAGTCGCTTTTACTGGATAACTAGCTAATAGCTCGCTAGTTAGACTCTCACGCAATGAGAAGGGGTGAGCTAGAGCTCAAAAACGTTTGTAAAAAACTTATAAAGTTCAGTGCCTTGGTTCACACTAGCTGAGGCAAAATGCAATATCGCAATCGCATCAAGATCAAAGCTTAATGTTTGCAGTGGTTGTTCGCTTAGGTAGCGTTCCATTCGTAGTATTTTAGCTATAGGTTCGCCCGCTTTAATGTGCCCACCAAGGGGGGCTAAGTATTCAACCATGCCACCCATAGGTGCATAGTAAGCAATATAATCATTTAGTTGGCAGCCATACCTTGTCATCACTTTTGGCTTGTAGGGCGCATCAACAAATACTTGCTTATGATTTAAATAACTTAAAATACTTTGAGCATCATCAAACGCCGCGCTTAAATCTATTTTTTCTTGGCTTCCCAGCTCTACCGTAAAGGCTTCAACTTGTACGTTAAAATTTCGGCCTTGCTGAGCAAGTTGCTCGCTAAGTTGCCACCATGGACAAAAGCTCGCTTCATCCATTGCCCCATCAAAGTCATTAGGAATCACTAGCACATGGGGAATATTAAAGTAACGGGCACTTTCTGTGGCATATTCAGGACAATATAAGTGCTGACTAGAAATAGGCCCAGTGTGTAAATCTAAAACAATATCAGCTTGATGCGCTAGTCTTTGTAAGTTTAGCGCTATGCGTTTACCCGTTGTTAAACGATAGTCTGGGCCATTAAGTTGCTGCTCAACATCATTAATTAACGCGGTTTTAAACGCTGTTTTTAGAGCTGTATCGTCAGCGTCGTAGTATTGCTTTGCAAACTGTGATGCAAGCTGATTATTACAGTGATACATACGATTCCAATTAGTCCCCGTAATAGGGTCGAATCGGCCAAGCGTAAATTCGCCCGATTTTTGATTACAGCCAATGGGGTTAGCGTAGGGAACTAAGGTAATATCACCTTTTAAATTAAGGTTTTTTAGCTGTTCAAGTAGCTGATAAATAACCGCGTTACCTTGCACTTCGGCGCCATGCATATTAGCTTGTATATACACACTTGGGCCTGTGCCATCGCCCTTTAAACGATAGACAGGAATGGTCAGTGGTAGGCCATTTGCCACTTCACCAACTACAATATTTTCCTGGCTTATAGCTGTGGTGTTATTCATTTTTATTACCTCAAGTAGTGGCTTGCATCTTCTGCTTGGCGAATACAGTTGATTTCGCCATGGTGTATAACATATTCACCGGCCAGTTCATGGCACAAAAAGTACGGCATACTTTCGGTAAAACCATAAGCACCGCATTGACTAAACACCAGCCAGTCATGTTCATTTAAATCGCTCGGTAATTGGTGCTCCCCTAAGCAGTCTAGCGCTGTACATAAAGGTCCGTATAGGCTCATTGCTTGGTTTGCTGCGTTTGAATCTCGTAATAAACGCGCAGGAAAGTCTTGATTAGTAACCGCAGGGCGCAATAAGTGATTAATACCGCCGCTCATAATTACCTGCTGTTGGCCGTAGTTTAATTTGCGCTCAACCACCGGTGTGGCGTAGTGGCCGCATTCGCCTACAGCATAGCGACCTAGTTCCATCCACAGCTCTTTAACACCCGCATCGCGTTTAATCTTTGCAAGGGCTGCTATTAATGCATCCCAGCTTAAAGTCGGGTCATTAAGGGTATAAGGAATACCTAAACCGCCACCTAAATCTAAAATATTCAGGTTTATATTTAAGTTATTAGCAAGGACTGTAAGTGGTGTAATCATTTGCGACCACAGATCTGCAAGTTTGTCGCTGCTGAGCATGTTACCCCACTGAAAAATATGTAGGCCATTAAAGCTCAATGCTGTGTAGTCTTTAGTATTTAGCGATTGCCATTCATCGCACCCTAAGCCAAATGGAGTAAGGCTATCACCACCAAGTGGGTTTTCATCACCCTCGGGCCAGCGTAATTGAACACGCAGTAATACTTGCAACTGGCACTGCTGGGCATTGGCTTGTTCGTTTAACCAACGCACCTGATTAAGACTTTCTGCCACAAAGGTGCGTACGCCACGTGCAATAAAATGTTTAATTTGTTTTGGGCTTTTAGCAGGGCCCGTGTTGAGCACGCGCTCGCTGTTAATTCCTTGGGCAAGTACTTGCTCAAGTTCGCCTTTACTTGCAACATCAAAGTTAAAACCAGCGTTATCTAAACTTTGTATCACTTTAGATAGGGGATTGGCTTTAACCGCATACCAAAGCTTTACTTCGGTTTGCGCCACTAAGTGCGCAAGGTGCGCATCTAGTGAGTCAAGGTCGTAGACAAAAAATGGAGTATCGAGTTTACTCGAAAGCTCATCAATAGCGCTTTTAACGGGCGTGCTCAAAAAGGTCATTAACGTAAAACCTCTTCAAGCAATAATGACGCGTCACTTTGCTCGTCCCTGTATTTAACAATTAAGGCACACGACATACTCAAGCCTTGATCACGGGCCCAGTCATTTGACGCAGGGCGAGAGCCTGGGATCACAATCGCGTATTCAGGGATTGCTTCGCCTTTATCAAGCTGACGCTCATTAACGCAGTCATAAACAGGGATGGTTGCAGATAAGCGAACACCTGGGGCAAGTACCGCGCCTTTTTTAACTACCACGCCTTCAACAATCACACAGCCTGCACCAATGAATGCATCGTCTTCTATGACCACAGGGCTTGCGCCAATGGGCTCAAGTACCCCGCCTAATTGTACCGCGGCGCTCAAATGAACATTTTTACCCACTTGCGCACATGAGCCAACCAATGCGTGGCTATCTACCATAGTCCCCTCGTCAATAAAGGCGCCAATATTTACGTACGCAGGTGGCATAATAATAGTGCCTTTGGCAACATGTGCACCACGGCGCACACTTGAACCACCTGGCACCATGCGAACGCCTGCTGTGGCTTCAAAGCATTGCGGCGCTAGATTATGTTTATCTACAAAGCCACCAGGAAACTCCATGTTAGTGCCGTTTTTAAATGCCTCTAAAATGCCTTGCTTTACTTCTACGTTAGCGTGCCATTGGCCGTTTTCGTCTTGTGTTGCTGCGCGAACTGCGCCCGTTTCTAAATTATTTAATAGTTCTAACCAGCTCATTATAAAAACCTGTATTTAATGCCAAGATAAAATGGTGTTGTTTGCCGATGAAATGTCATCTGTGTGTGTCAGCTCAAGGTGTGTTAAAGGTGGACGTAAATGCGGACTGCTAATACGCCCTTGTAAATGCATTAACACTTTGACTGGAATAGGGTTTGCTACTGAAAATAAGCTATTGATAGCGCTAGACCACTGAACAAAAAGATTAGGGTGTTGGCCGCTTAAACTGCGCTTTACAAACTCATGGGTTTGCACTGGCCATGCATTGGCTGCAACCGACACTAAACCTTTTGCACCTGCTTGGGCAAAATAAGGCATGAGGGCATCGTCACCACTAAAAATGGCTAGTTCAGGCGCTGCTTGTCGATAGGCTTCAAATTGAGAAATACAGCCACTGGCTTCTTTGAGTGCCCATAAATTTTTATGTTGTTTGAGGTTTTCAATGGTTGCAATGGGAATGCTAACCGCACTACGTCCTGGTACGTTATAAAGCATACAAGGATGAGAACTGGCATTGAGCAGGCTTTCAAACCAATGCGTTTGCCCCACTGCACCGGGTTTGGCGTACAAAGGCGAGCCAAGTAAAAAACCATGAATAGGCAGTTGGTTGCAGTAGTTAACCCATTCAAGCTGCTGCTTTAAGTTACTACCACCGACTGCGACCATAAGCGGGACGCTCGGCTGTAATTGGCAAACATGCTCTACGATGGCTTGCTGCTCTTTTAGGGTCAGGGCTAACCCTTCGCCAGTGCTACCAAGTAATAAAATGCCGTTGTTAGCGGCTTCTTGTTCGGCCACCAAGGTGTCTAAGGTTGCGTAATCAACTAGGCCATTTTGATCAAATGGGGTGATCAGCGCAGTCCATAAATGGAAATTGTTAATATTGAAGTTGTTGATCATCTCTCACGAACTTATAGGGCATTCGTCGAGTTATTGGCGGGTATTTAGGGTGCCTGACTCTATGAATGTATTTATAATTCGAAGAGCGAATGGGCTTAAATAATAGGGCGCACGGCCTTATTATACTAAGACCAGAAGCTCTCCACCAAATATGTTATTGGTGACAGTCGCTAGGATTCAACCTAGTCGCCCGAAGTAATCTTTCACAAAAAAGTGTTACCTCTCGGCGTTAATTCCCCTCACGTATGCTCAATGGAGTTTGCGCTCCTAACATACGCTACCTGAATAACGCACCTCTTCCAGCCCTTTGCATTTGCTATTGAAAAATCAATTAGCAAATACAATGTAATAGGGTAAGTGTGGCGATTAAACCACTTTAGCCGTCTAGGTGTCAAGTGACTAAATACAGAATAGTTCATCGATAATAGCAACGGTTACGTATTGGCTGCTTTTCTCGTAAACTAGTTTCATGGTCGAAGTAAGGTATTAAGCAGATGGAAAAATTTAGCGATATTTATAAGCGTGCAGTGGAGCGAAAGGGCTCTGAAAAAATGCTTAAATTGTTACTCGAAAAACCTTTATCAACAAAGCAACTCGTCACATTAAGTGATGATGATTGGCTAGAAGAATTTACTCGGAAAGTTTTTCAAAGTGGCTTTTATTGGTCGGTGATCAACAGTAAGTGGGCCGGATTTAGAGAGGTTTTTTGGGATTTTAGTGTTGAAAAGCTATTGATGATGCCACCAGACATGTTAGAACAAAAAGCCAGTGACGAACGAATTGTGCGCAATTATAAAAAAGTAAAAACCATTACTGATAATGCGTATATGATCCACGAAGTTGCAGAGCAACACGGCAGTTTTAGTCAGTTTATTGCTAACTGGCCAAGTGAAGATATTATTGGTTTGTGGGCATATTTAAAAAAGCATGGTGCAAGGCTTGGTGGTAATACTGGTCCTTATGCACTGCGCGCCTTGGGGAAAGATACTTTTTTACTTTCAAGAGATGTAGAAAGCTATTTGCGTGCCCATAAAATTATAGATGGCGGATTACAAACTAAAAAGTCACTAAGTGCGGCGCAGGCATTCTTTAATGAACTGCAGCAGCAAAGCGGCTTAAGCATGCAAGAGCTAAGCTTAATTGTCGCTTATGGTGTAGGCGACAATCGCGTAGGTATCAGCCAAAAACAATAGGATTAAACATGAAATTAGTGCCAAGGTATACCGATATTGGTGAGGGGTTTGCTATTAGCGATCATCCAGCCAAGGTGACAGCACCACAGTTATTGTTATGGAATGAGCCCCTAGCTGAGCAATTTAATATACAAGTGGATGCTGATTCTCGAGCAAATATATTCAGTGGAAATGAACCTCAAGCAGTTTCTGCAGTTGCATTAGGATATTCTGGTCATCAGTTTGGTCATTTTTCTCCACGCTTAGGAGACGGCCGAGCGCATTTACTTGGCGCGATCAGTGATGATAAAAACCAGCTTTGGGATTTGCAATTAAAAGGCGCTGGCGCTACGCCATTCTCGCGTGGTGGAGATGGGCGCTGTGCATTAGGACCTGCTATTCGTGAGTACGTAATGAGCGAAGCAATGCATGCGCTTGGCATTCCTACTACGCGTTGTTTAGCCGTGGTTGGTAGTGGTGAAACTGTTTATCGTAACCCGCCGCAACCTGGCGCTATTGTAACGCGACTCGCGAGTAGTCATATTCGAGTTGGCTCGTTTCAATATTTAGCTACCCAAGGCGATTTGACCAGTCTAAAAAACTTAGCCGATTTAGCCATTCAAAGACATTACCCTGAAATTAACAGCACTGGCGCCCAGCGATACTTGGATTTTCTAGCCGCAGTGATAACCAATCAAGTTAACTTAGTCGTAAGTTGGATGAGGGTGGGGTTTATTCATGGGGTAATGAATACCGACAACACCTTAATTAGTGGTGAAACCATAGATTACGGTCCATGTGCCATGATGAACCAGTTTGATTTTGATACCGTGTTTAGCTCTATTGATAAGCAAGGGCGTTACGCATTTGGTAATCAGCCAAACATGGCGAGTTGGAACTGTGCTCGCTTAGCAGAGAGTCTAATGGCACTAATAAGTGACGACGATGAGCAAGCCGTAGCAATGCTGACACCTATCATTGCAGACTTTTCGACCCAATTTAATCAGCAATTTAGCGCTATGTGGGCACAAAAGTTAGGGCTAACAATAGCTGATGATAAAGATAATGAGCTGGTGGGGGAGTTACTAGGGCTATTAAAAGAACACCAGCTTGATTATACCAATACTTTTAATGCACTCACTGAGTCGTTAAATGGGCAAGCTGAAATACCATCAGCACTTACCTCTTGGGCACAGCAATGGCAAACACGAACTAATGAGCACAGCTATCAAGTGATGCGACAAGCCAATCCGAGTGTGATTCCACGTAACCATATTATTGAAGATATTATTACTCAGTACACTACGCATGGGGATAGTGAGCTACTCAGTCGTTTTAGCAAAGTGATGTCGAGCCCTTACACAAGCCATGCGCAGGCCACTGAGTTTCAAACGCCGCCCGAAGATGATAAGAATTATCGTACTTTTTGCGGTACTTAAGTATGGTTTATTGCATTTTAAAATGAATATAAAAGGTCATTTTTTACCCCTGCGATGTTCATTCATAGAGCAAACTATGAACGAATGATACCATAACATCCATAAAGGCTAGTGATCGTATGGGGTTTAAAGCGATTGTTTGCTTTTTGAGCTAGTCTTTGTTCAGTAACATTTTTTATGGGCTAGTTTTATTATCCTAAGATATTGAAAAAATATATTTGCGTTAAGTATTGATTAACAAAGGCTCAGTTACTGTATAGGTAAGTTAGAAGAGCTAGCAATGCTTAGCTACATTTTTAGTTGTTAAAATGGGAAGAAAACAATGAAATTAAAATCACTTACAATTGCCATAGCGTTAGCTGCAACTAGCGCATCTACTTTTGCTGCCGAACAAGAAGGTTTTTACATTGGTGCGTTCGGTGATTACTACGATGCTTCGTGGAAAAACATGCGTGAGCAGGCTGGCCTTGACGTTAATGAGTCAACAGGTTGGGGTGCTGAATTAGGTTACCGCTTTAATGATTACTGGAGCGCACGTTTAGAATACGCAGACCTAGATTTTAATGCACATGACAAAGTACTTAACAACCGCAACGATATTGACGGCGAACGTTACGGTATCGATGCGCTTTACCACTTTGGCGGCGGCCCTTTTTACGGTTTATTCGGTCTGAAAGACATTGATGTTGTTGATGACAACACGTTTGTAAATGCAGGTGTAGGTTACCGACACTTTGTTACAGACAACTTCTTTGTAAATGCTGAAACCAGTGTTTACCAAGGTTTAGACAAAGGCTACACAGATGTTGGCGCAAAATTAGGTATTAACTACTTTTTCGGCCAAAAATCAGCGCCAGTAGCACCAGTTGAGCCTGCACCACAACCAGAGCCAGAAATTGTTCCAGTGCCGGTAACACTTGCTGATACTGATAAAGATAGCATTCCTGATGTAGATGACAAATGTGCTAACACACCAATGACAGATGCGGTTGATAGTGATGGTTGTACACTTTATGAAGATACTGAAGTAACAGTAAGCTTGTTAGTAACATTCCCTAACAATGACTCGTCAGTTTCACAGCAGTACTTAAATGATATTGACGAAGTAGCGTCTTTCTTAAAAGAGTACCCAGATACAACTGTACTTCTTGAAGGTCATACGTCTGCAGTAGGTAAAGCGTCTTACAATAAATGGTTATCTAAAAAACGTGCTGATGCAGTAGCTAAAAAGCTAATTGCTGATGGTATTGCAGAAGATCGCATTACAACAGCTGGCTTAGGCGAAGAACGCCTTAAAAATGAAGCGAATACGGCACAAGCACACGCTGAAAACCGTCGTGTTGAAGCACACGTAAAATCTATTAAACGTGTAAAAGTACTTCGTTAATAGTTTCTAATTAAGTAAAAACCCAGCTTATGCTGGGTTTTTTTATGGCTGCTTAATAGGTATTCATGAAAGTTGATTTTACTTAACCTACTATTCATATTGTTAATAATCGATATAACTAGTTGCCCAAGTGGATGGATTTTAATCTATGTATAAAAGCTTTATAATCGAGCGTTAGAATACTATAAGTATTGGGTTATAGTGTGTTTTGTAAACACTACCGAATACTTTCACGTCACCAAGAGGGCAATACTGTGCTACAAGAATATCGTAAACACGTAGAAGAACGTGCCGCGTTAGGTATCGTACCAGCGCCATTAGATGCTCAGCAAACGGCTGATCTTATTGAGCTAATTAAAACTCCACCGGCAGGCGAAGAAGAGTTCGTCCTAGAACTACTAATCAATCGTGTACCGCCGGGTGTCGATGATGCAGCCTATATTAAAGCTGGTTTTTTAGCGGCAGTTGCAAAAGGTGAAGCCGTTTCTCCACTTCTCTCTAAAGAAAAAGCAGCTGAATTGCTTGGTACTATGCTTGGTGGCTACAATATCGCGCCAATGGTTGACCTACTTGATGACGAAGCGTTAGCGCCAATCGTAGTTAAGGGCCTTGCAAACACATTATTAATGTTTGATGCGTTTTACGATTTAGAAGAAAAAGCAAAAGCAGGTAATACATACGCCAAACAAATCATTGAGTCTTGGGCTGCCGCAGAATGGTTTACTAATAAGCCAGCTGTTGCTGAAAAGATCTCGGTTACTGTATTTAAAGTCACTGGTGAGACAAACACGGATGACTTATCACCCGCTCCAGATGCATGGTCACGTCCTGATATTCCACTTCACGCACTAGCGATGCTTAAAACAGAACGTGATGGCATTAACCCTGATAAAAACGGTGAAGTAGGTCCAGTTACCCAGCTCGAAGAATTAAAAACTAAAGGCTTACCACTTGCTTACGTAGGTGATGTTGTTGGTACCGGGTCTTCACGTAAATCTGCTACTAACTCCGTGCTTTGGTTTATGGGTGCTGATATCCCATTTGTCCCAAATAAGCGCGTAGGTGGTGTCTGTTTAGGTAACAAGATTGCGCCTATCTTTTTCAATACAATGGAAGACTCAGGTGCATTACCAATCGAATTAAATGTTGATGAATTCAACATGGGTGACCAAATCGACATTTACCCTTATGAAGGGGTTGTTAAACGTCACGGTACTGATGACGTGATCTCTACGTTCACACTTAAATCAGAGGTCATTCTTGATGAGGTTCGTGCTGGTGGTCGTATTCCACTGATCATTGGTCGTGGCCTTACAGACAAAGCACGTACATCACTAGGTTTAGGTGCAACTGACGTATTTAAAGTACCCACGGTCACTGAAGTGTCAGATAAAGGCTTTACGCTTGCGCAAAAAATGGTGGGTAAAGCATGTAATGTTGCCGGTATTCGCCCAGGCCAATACTGTGAACCAAAAATGACCACGGTTGGCTCGCAAGATACCACCGGTCCTATGACACGTGATGAGCTTAAAGACTTAGCCTGTTTAGGTTTCTCTGCAGATTTAACCATGCAGTCTTTCTGTCATACATCGGCTTACCCTAAACCAATTGACGTAAATACGCATCATACACTTCCTGATTTCATCATGAACCGTGGTGGTGTATCGCTTCGTCCTGGTGATGGTGTAATTCACTCATGGTTGAACCGTATGTTATTACCAGACACCGTAGGTACCGGTGGTGATTCACATACTCGTTTCCCATTAGGTATTTCATTCCCAGCGGGTTCAGGTGCGGTCGCATTTGCAGCAGCAACAGGTGTTATGCCACTTGATATGCCTGAATCGATTTTGGTTCGTTTTAAAGGTGAAATGCAGCCTGGTATCACGTTGCGTGACCTCGTTCATGCCATCCCTTACTACGGTATTAAAGAAGGGCTATTAACGGTTGAGAAGAAAGGTAAAATCAACGAGTTCTCTGGTCGTATACTAGAAATTGAAGGAGTTGAGCACTTAACTGTTGAGCAAGCATTTGAACTATCAGATGCATCAGCAGAGCGCTCAGCAGCAGGTTGTACTGTTAAGCTTTCTAAAGAGTCGATCAGCGAATACCTTGAGTCTAACATTGTTATGCTTAAGTGGATGATTTCTGAAGGCTACGGTGATGTACGTACAATCGAACGTCGTATTACAGCAATGCAAGAATGGCTAGCTAACCCAGAACTAATGGAAGCGGATAAAGATGCTGAGTACAAGCATGTGCTTGAAATCGACTTAGCTGATATTAAAGAGCCAGTACTTTGTGCGCCAAATGACCCTGATGATGCGCGTTTACTATCTGACGTGACAGGCGAGAAAATTGATGAGGTATTCATCGGTTCTTGTATGACTAACATTGGTCACTTCCGTGCCGCAGGTAAATTACTAGATGGCTTTACTGGTCGTATTCCAACACAGCTTTGGGTTGCACCGCCAACTAAGATGGACAAAGACCAGCTTACGGACGAAGGTTACTACGGTATCTTTGGTCGTGTTGGAGCACGTATTGAAACGCCTGGGTGTTCACTGTGTATGGGTAACCAAGCACGTGTTGCAGATAAAGCAACGGTTGTGTCTACCTCAACACGTAATTTCCCTAACCGTTTAGGTACAGGCGCAAATGTGTTCTTAGCTTCAGCAGAGCTGGCGGCAGTAGCGGCAATTTTAGGTAAATTACCTACTCCGGCTGAGTACCAAGAATATGCAGCGAAAATCAATGCAACGGCAGCAGATACCTACCGTTACTTGAACTTCCACCGTATGCCTCAATACACTAAAAAAGCAGACAACGTAATTATTCAGCAAGCTGTATAATTAATAGAGTTTGAATGAAAAGCCCGCTTCGGCGGGTTTTTTGTCGTTTGAATTTAATTTGGATTATTCATGCTTTAATAATCTTATATTGAATTAAATTTAAGTATTATTTACTTTTTAGTTGAATAATAAAGCAAAAAATCCTCGCTATATGCATTAAAATCCCTGCCAATATTATCATTATTATAAGCAGGATTTTATGACCGCATTAAACAACCAGAATTTACTGCAACTTCGTTTTATTAACCAAGCCAACATTGATTTGGTTAAGCCTTCTTTTGATAACTTACCTGCAAACCCATATGCAGATGGTGCGTTTCGCAAGCGCCGTTATTCAGTAGTTAAACTACAAAATGGTGAGCTTAATCTTCAAGCGACTAAAGCGTTTGTGCAAGACGATTCAATTAATACCTTTCAAGGTAATGTTGAACGTACTTACGAAAATTTAGAGCAAAGCTTGCTTGAGTCTGAGGGTATGAAAAGTATTGTTAGCGAATTTTGTGCGATTACCGGTATTGATGCAGAGCGTGATATTGAAATTCACCAATTTAGAATGCTTGCCATTGATAGCGACACGCCAGCAGCCCCAGAAGGTGTGCATCAAGACGGGTTTGATCATGTGTGTGTATGTGGTGTTTCTCATGAGAATTTAGAAGGTGGAGAGCTATTGGTTTATGAAAACCAACAAGCTGAACCGTGTTTTAAAATGGAAATAAAAGACGGCATGTTTGCACTAATTAATGACCGTCAGGTATGGCATAACGCCACGCCAATGAACAAAATTGATGCTAACAAACCAGGTTACCTGGATTGTTTTGTACTAACTGCTTAAGAGAAATAAAATGAATTTAATGCAATTGCGCGCGCAATTTCCCGCTTTAATGCAAACGGTTGATGGCAAGTCACCGGTATTTTTAGATGGGCCAGGTGGCTCACAAGTACCCCAGCCGGTACTCAGTGCCATGACCGCTTATTTAGGGCATTACAATTCAAACTTGGGCGGTGCGTTTTTCTCAAGTGACAAAACGGTTGAGCTAATGGCTAATGCGCGTCAAGCGGCGGCTGATTTGTTAAATGCCCCTAGTGCACAAAATATTGTGTTTGGTCCGAACATGACCAGCCTTACGTTTAGCTTCAGCCGCGCGATTTCACGCAGTTGGAAAGCAGGCGATGAAATTATTGTGTCCAATGCAGATCATTTTTCAAATGTATCGTCTTGGCAGCAAGCCGCTGAAGATAAAGGCGCAGTGGTTAACACAGCGCTTATTAACGAAGCCGATTGCAGTTTAGATATGGCGTATTTTGAAAGCTTATTAAACGCTAACACTAAATTAGTTGCGGTTACGTATGCATCAAATACCACAGGCTCTATTAACGATATTAAACGTATTATAGAGCTTGCTCACAATGTCGGTGCATTGGTGTATGTTGATGCTGTGCATTATGCCCCTCATGAACTAATCGATGTGCAAGCGTTAGATTGTGACTTTTTAGCGTGTTCTGCATATAAGTTTTTTGGTCCGCACTTAGGCATGGTTTATGGCAAAACAGATCACTTAGAAGGGTTTACACCTTATAAAGTAGAACCAGCAAAAGATGTTGCTCCAGGCCGCTGGGAAACCGGCACACAAAGTTTTGAAGCACTAGCGGGCTTTATTGCAGCGGTTGATTACATTGCGGCAATTAGCGAACTTGATGACAGTCACTCACGCCGAGAAAAACTGCGTGTTGCGTTTGAAAAAACGAAACAACACGAGATGGCGCTTAGTGAATACTTTTTAACACGCCTGGTTAATTACCCGCGTATTAAATTGTTTGGTATTGATGACTTAGAACGCTTAAGTGAGCGTACCCCTACGTTTGCACTGACCTTTGAAGGGTTAGAGCCTCGCCAAGTGTCTGAATTTTTAGGCAAACAACATGTATGTGTATGGGATGGTAATTTTTACGCCCAAGGTTTATGCAAACAACTGGGTGTGCTTGATAAGGGCGGCGTAGTACGCATTGGTTGCATGCACTACAACACTCTAGAAGAAATGGACACGCTATTTAATTTGTTTGATGAGCTACTAGGTTAATCCCTTATTTATTCAATACTTTTTAAAGCCATAAGTAAAAATTACTTATGGCTTTTTTATTGGCTGATTACCTAGCTTTGTGGGGTTCCATATATTTGCTCTGCTCGATTGAACAAAACCCATGAGGTTAAAATATACTTATCATTTGATACTGGCTTATTGCCTCTATGTGTATGCGTGAAATATCCTGGAGCAACCACCATGCTGCCTTTTTTAGGGGCTATTTTACGATTTTGATAATAAAACTCGGTTTCTCCGCCTTCTTCAACATCATTTAAATAAAACATAAATAACAATACCCGATGCAGGGCTTCATTATGTTGTAACTGCGGATACACCTCACTATGCCAATACGGGTAGCCCCCTTTATTGACCTCATATTTTTGTGCTTGAATATTACCGAGCCTAAAAATTTGCTGCACCAATAAAGGAAGTTGTGGTTTACCTACTTCGTCATAATTGGCATGAGTCAAATCTACCGGCTGACCTGTTTTTGGGTGATACACTTTTAAGCCAAATGCCCCAATCATCATAAAAATATGTTCTTCAATGTATTTAAAAACAAACTGTGCAGTGGTTTGTTGAATATGTTTTAATTGTTCTGCGTACTCAGGATGATTGTTTAAGTGCAGGTCGTGGCTATCTTTTTTATTAAGATCAACGCCACCCGATGTCATCCCTTGTTTAATATGCGGGCTTTGAGAAAAGGTAGTGATAAAGTTATCGCAAAAGTCACTGCTGAGCGCGTTGTCATACACGCGGATAAAGTCCGTCATGAGTTACCTGTTTAATTATTATGGATTATTATGTTTACTGAAAAAGTGATGCCGCGCTTTAGCGAAACGGATGCACTCGGACACATCAACAATACCGTACTCCCAGTTTGGTTTGAAGCCGCCCGAGTACCTATTTTTAAATTTTTTACCCCTGATCTTAATCCTCACAACTGGAAGTTAATCATTGCTAAGGTTGAAGTGTCGTTTGTCGGCGAGCTATTTTATGCTCATGAGGTGACAATTAACACCAGCATAGAGCAGATTGGTAATAGCTCATTTGTGATCCGCCAAGAAGCCTGGCAGCAAGATAAGTGTTGTGCAATTGGTAAAACGGTCATGGTGCGATACGACTTTGCCAGCAAGACAAAGCAAACGCTTTCGGCTGATGAAAAAGCTGCATTAACACAGCACCTTGTTGCAACGAGTTAATCGCATTTTAGCTGTGACTGAGTCAAATATGCCCTAAGGCAATGACTTGTTTTTCAGTAAAACGTAGTCCGAGTTTAGTTCTGCGCCACAATATATCTGCGTTAGTTCTTAACCATTCATGGTTAACTAAGTGTGCCATAGCTGCGCGCTATACGTTTTAAGGTGTCGATTGGTAGCCTCTTTTTTGTGGGCTCAGTATTTAATATTGGATTTTTATGTTGTGACAGCTAATTGCTATTTGTAGGTATGCTAAAAAGGTTGGCCTTGAAATAGGCCAACCATAGTACTTCTCTTTACTGACCATGTATCGATGATTGCTGAAGTTAGATTGATAAATCACGAGTTACTCGACCGCATATCTTGACTAAGCGGAAAATCCACCGTCGATCATCAAGTCAGCGCCAGTGATATAACCCGCTTCTGAGCTAGCAACGAATGCAACTAAGCTAGCAATCTCCTCAACTTGACCATAACGACCAAGTGCACCTATTGCTTTTACAGGCTCCGAAGTATCGCCATTGTCTGGGTTTAAGTCAGTATCCACTGGACCAGGAAGAATGTTATTAACTGTAATGCCTCTAGAGCCTAGATCGCGAGAGAGACCTTTAACCAATCCGGTTAGTGCAGACTTGCTCATTCCATATATAGAACCGCCAGCAAAAGGAATGCGCTGAGCGTTCGTACTACTGATATTGATTATTCTGCCGTTATTATTTATATGCTTCGCGGCTTCATGAATAGCCACAAATACACTTCGTACGTTGGTATTGATGGTCTTGTCCCAATCATCCATCGTCAAATTTTCAATACTGTCCCAGATCAGCGTACCTGAGTTGTTTACGACAATATCAATTTGACCAAGTTGTTCTATGGTTTCGCTGATTGCATTTCTGATATCTTCAGGCTTAGTGCTATCCGCCTTTATTGCGATGACTTTGCTACCTTGTGAAGTTAAGTTCTCAGCAAGCGCTTTAGCTTTTTCGTGGGATGACACAAATGTAAAAGCAACAGACGCTCCCTCCAATGCCAATCTCTCAACAATGGCGGCACCAATGCCGCGACTGCCACCTTGGATAAAAGCAACCTTCCCACTGAATCTATTGAAGTTATTCATTATGTTTACCTTAATTGAAAATCGATGTAATCATCTCGTTGATGTACACAGAATAATCGATTCACATTGGTTTATTAAGTCTTTAAAATGATGAACACAAAGTCCTGCAGGGAATTAATGATGTTAAAAAGCCAATTTATAGAAGTTCGTCACTTTGTCACCGTTGCGCAGTTGGGGAGTTTTACCCTTGCGGCTCAAGCGCTTGGAATGACCGGTTCAGCTTTAAGTAAAAGCGTTGCTCGACTAGAAAAACAGCTAGGCACCAAACTCCTTCATCGAACAACTCGACGCATCGCGTTAACCAATGATGGGGATTCCTATTTAGCCGACTGCCTTAAAGCGATGACCATTTTAGAGGAAGCAGAGAAGCGCTTAAGCAATCAACAGTTATTGCCATCAGGGCGTGTGCGTATAGATTTACCCGCAGTTCTCGGTAGAAGAGCAATCCTACCCAAGTTGCTAGAATTAACGTCCAAGTTCGAGCAATTAGATCTATCTATTACCTTTAATGACCGTCCTACGGATTTAGTCAGTGACGGGATTGATCTTGCGATCCGCGTTGGGCACTTAGAAAACTCGGGCGATATTGTTGCACGTAAAATAGGGGAGCAAAAAAGGGTGATATGTGCCTCTCCCTCTTATTTAGCAACGCGAGCACCGATTACCAAAAAAGAAGATATTGCTCAACATGATTGCATCGTCGGTTGGCCTATAGGACAAAGGCATAGTTGGCTGCTGAAAAATGCTAAAGGGGCAACCGAATCTGTTGATATTTCAGCACGTCATGAGATAGCCGACTGTGAAGGTATTTTGCAATCGACTTTATCTGGTGCAGGTTTAGCTCAACTACCAGTATGGTTAGTGAAGCAATACCTTGATGATGGGCAATTATGCCCTGTATTAGAGAAATTCAATGGCGAAGGAGCACCCATCAGTATTGTTTGGCTAAAAACACCTTACATTCTGCCTAAAATAAGAGTCATCATAGATGAGATTATTACTTTAACTAGCCGTCATCCAGATGTTTTTGAGGCTTCTTTGTAATTTTGATTAATCGAAGTACGACATTGCAGGTACTTTTAGTATTATTGTGTGCGCCCATAAGTATTCTTGTGTTTACTTGCTCACTCTTGTCGTCAGTGCTATTGAAAAGTCTAACTTGTTCAATGCAATACAATGTAGCCATTTTGCGTATAAATCGTTGCGCTCTTCACTGCTTATACTTGGTTCAAAGCGACGAACGCTTGGCAAGCTGCGCAGTTGATTCATACACCTCAGTTTGTAATCCTGCTAAGTAAGTCACCCCCAGTGAGGTGGTTTCGGTTAAAGTAAGGCGCTCACTCATCACAGCACCTTGTTGCAACGAGTTAATCGCAGTTTAGTTGTGGCAAGCAGGATGTTTAGTTAAATATTGCCCCAGGGCAATGACTTGTTTTTCAGTAAAGCGCAGTCCGAGCTTAGTTCTGCGCCACAATATATCTGCGCTGCTTTTTGCCCATTCATGGTTTACTAAGTAATCAACTTCTTTTGCATATAAGCCATGGCCAAAGTGATAACCTAAATCGCCGATTGCTTGGCTGTTCCCCAGTAACTCATAACTAAGTGTGCCATAGCTGCGAGCCATACGTTTTAAGGTGTCGATTGGCAGCCAAGGATAGCTGCTTTCTAACTGTGCGATAAGGTGTGCTTGGTTACTAAAGTCGCCACCTGGTAAAGGGGTGTCTTTCGTCCACGAGCCACTCATTTTTGGGTAAAAGGGCGCTAATTTATTAACGGCATTTTCTGCAAGCTTTCTATAGGTGGTAATTTTGCCACCAAACACGCTTAATAATGGGGCGTGATCAGCTTCATTATTTAATATCAATTTGTAATCGCGGGTGACCGCTTGGGCATCTGTTGATTTGTCATCTAACAGCGGGCGCACGCCACTAAACGTGTGCACAATATCCGCTTCGCTTATTGGCTTTTTAAAGTAATGATTAGTAATACTGATCAGGTATTCGATTTCTTGCTCACTAATTTTTACATCAGCAATATCGCCGGAATACTCTTCATCAGTGGTGCCAATTAGTGAGTAATCTTGCTCATAAGGAATCACAAATACAATACGGTTATCCTCGTTTTGTAAAATATAGGCAACCGGCTGGCTGTGGATCCGAGGCACCACAATGTGACTGCCTTTTACAAGACGAACAGTATGTGGTGTGGGCTGGGTAAATACATCTTCAAATAATGACGCGACCCAAGGGCCTGCAGCATTTACAACACTTTTAGCTTTAATATTTAGGTGTTGCTTGCTAGCTTGCTGCTCTAAAGTCACATCCCAATAGTCTGCATTACGGGTGGCTTTAATACAGCGCGTGCGTGTTGCAATTGTGGCGCCCAAATTATGCGCTGCTTGTGCGTTTAAAATCACTAAGCGCGCGTCATCAACCCAGCCGTCTGCGTATTCAAAGCCTTGGGTGATGCTGCTGTTAAGTACGCTATCGCGGTTAAACTCAATCGCTTTTGAAGCTGGTAAAGTATTACGCCAGGCTAGATGGTCATAAATAAATAACCCCATGCGAATCATCCATGGCGAACGCAAATGTGCTTGGTGCGGCAGTCGAAAAGACAGTGGCCATATAATATGAGGTGCTTTTTTTAACAGTACTTCACGCTCACGCAAGGCCTCTCTTACCAATCTAAATTGATAGTTCTCTAAATAGCGAAGCCCGCCATGAATAAGTTTGCTGCTATTAGAAGAGGTAGCAGAGGCTAAATCGTTCTGCTCACATAAGAGTACTTTTAAGCCACGACCACTAGCATCGGCTGCAATGCCAGCGCCATTAATACCGCCGCCAATAATGAGTAAGTCATATTCGTTGTCGTGTGCGCTCATAGATTTCCCAGTGTTTAGTCACTCTCGTCGTCAGTGCTATTAGAAAGTCTAACTTGTGCAATGCAATGTAGCCACTTTGCGTATAAATCGTTGCGCTCTTCACTGCTCATGGTTGGTTCAAAGCGACGATCGCTTTTCCACATGTTGGCAAGCTGCGCAGTTGATTCATATACCCCAGTTTGCAGGCCTGCTAAGTAGGCAACCCCCAATGAAGTGGTTTCGGTCAAGGTTGGGCGTTCAACGCTTGCGCCTAAAATGTTAGCTAAAAATGCCATGGCCCAATTATTGTTTGCCATGCCGCCATCAACCCTTAAAATACTAGGGCGAAGTCCGTCACCCTCCATAGCTTTTTGTAAATCTTTGGTTTGATAACCCACCGACTGCAAGGCAGCTGCCACAATAGTACTAATGCCTGAATCTCGGGTTAGGCCTAAAATAGCGCCTCTTGCATTTGCATCCCAATAGGGGGCACCTAAGCCAGTAAACGAGGGCACTAAAAACACCCCATGATCTAAGGGAACACCTTTGACAAGGGCTTCACTTTCACCTGCGTTTTCTAATAGTTTTAGGCCTTCTACTATCCATTGCATGGTGGCACCAGCCATAAAAATGCTGCCTTCAATTGCATAGGTGGGTTTGCCGTTGAGCCGATATGCAAGAGTGGTTAATAAACGATTATTTGATTTTAGTGCTTTATCGCCAGTGTTAAGCATTAAAAAGCAGCCTGTTCCGTAGGTGCTTTTTGCCATACCTTCTTCAAAACAGGCTTGACCAATTAAAGCCGCTTGCTGATCGCCAGCAATACCACAAATAGGAATTTCACTACCGAACAACTCGCTGCTTGTTACCCCAAAATCAGCCGCTGAGTCCATTACCTCAGGTAACATAGCCAGTGGAATATCAAATAAAGCCAGTAATTCTTCATCCCAGCATTGCTGATGAATATTAAACAGTAAAGTTCGTGAGGCATTAGTGGCATCGGTTTTGTGCACTTTACCGTCGGTTAATTGCCACAATAAGTAGGTATCTACCGTGCCAAATGCTAGTTCACCTGCTTTTGCTTGCTCTTTAGCGCCAGTGACGTTATCTAAAATCCAACGAACTTTGGTTGCAGAAAAATAAGGGTCGAGTACTAAACCGGTTTTATCATTCACCATTTTTGTATGCCCAGCATGACGTAAACTATCGCAATATTCACTAGTGCGTCGGTCTTGCCATACAATCGCGTTATAAATAGGTTGCCCAGTTTTTTTATTCCACACTAAAGTGGTTTCTCGCTGATTAGCAATGCCGATGGCAATTATGTCGGCGGCGGTTACTTGTTGCTGCGCTAAGAGGTTTTTGACGCTGGTTAATACAGTTTGCCAAATATCTACAGGGTCGTGTTCAACCCAACCATTTTTTACAAAATGCTGAGGGAAGGTTTGTTGAGCACTCCCTATCATCTGTGCATCTTTGCTATATAAAATAGCCCGAGAGCTTGTCGTTCCTTGATCAATCGAGAGTAAGTATTTAGCCATAAAAAATAACGTTGTTTAATTTAGATAAAGATAGCTTGTCTTTAAGCTAAACGAATAGCAATGCTTTTGCACCATAATGGTTAAAATTATAGGGTAGGAGAGGGAAATGATAATTAAATTTTGGCGCCTATTATTTAATAGACGCCAAGCAATAGTGATTAATTAGTACTCGTTAATTGTTGATGTAACCAATCTTTTAATACCATTCTGTCGTGCTTTAGCTGCTGCATAGCTTCGTCATCGATAGGTGAATCTTGTAGTTCAAGTACCCGAATTTCTTTATCGATTTCATTGTATTGTTTTGCTTTAGTAGCAAAGTTTTCATCATTTGCATTGAATTTTGCAATTGTTTGCGTGTAATCAGGAAAGTCTTTAGTTAATGAATGGTCTTCGCCTAACATAGGTTACTCCTTGTTTATACGTATTTAATGCGCTGTTGGATAATGCAGGTCACTTTACTGATAGACAGTTTGTAACTACTGAATTACTCATATAATAGAGCTTGGGCTGATTTAAAATAAATCAACCATTGCTGATTGTAAGCGAGCTATTTGTATTAGCTGAGCTGCAAAACACTGACACCTGCAAAGCCTTCAGTTAGAATATGCATGCAATAACCATCCGCCTAATTACTTTGAGTACTTTAATACATGCTTTTAATGATCGATAACTACGACTCGTTTACCTACAATTTGGTACAGTATTTTCAACGATTAGATCAAGAAGTGGTGGTAAAACGTAACGACCAAATAACGCTGAGCGAAATTAAACAGTTAAACCCCGATCATATTGTGATTTCTCCAGGCCCTAAAAGCCCAAGTGAAGCGGGAGTATCGTTATCTGTTGTAGAGCAATTTAAAGGAACTTATCCTATATTAGGTATTTGTTTGGGGCACCAAACTATTGCTCAGGTGCTAGGTGGTAAGGTGGTGCGCGCTAAACAGGTTATGCATGGAAAAACATCGCCAATTTATCACCAGCATCAAGGTATGTTTAAAGGTTTACCAAACCCGCTGACAGTGTGCCGCTACCATTCTTTAATTGTTGAAGCACACTCATTGCCTAAAAAACTAGAAGTAACAGCATGGACACAAAGCAACACTGGGCTGCGTGATGAAATTATGGGATTGTTGCATAATGAGCTTGCACTTGAAGGCGTGCAGTTTCACCCTGAAGCAATTTTGACCGAGCAAGGCTTAGCCTTACTTGATAACTTTTTAACGCGCTTCTAGGCTTATACCTGTAAGCTATTTTCCTTTTTTGCCTTAAGATAGAGTTTATGACCGATACATTGCAGCAACAGCGAATTGTTAACGTGCTACACCAACGAGCGCATGATTTGCTACTGGGTCATAGTTTTGCTAATCAGCAAATAGGCTTTATTCATACCTTAGACCTCAATGATGGTAAGCCCGTTAAAAAGCGTACCTTATTAGAAGTTGAAGTGGCCGCTCATCAAAAGCGTCAACAAAAAAGTACTTCACATCAAAAGTTACAGGCAAAAACCAGTCAAAAATTACATACGGTTATTGAAACCGTGATGGCCAAACGTCTTGAAGACATAGATTTAGTCATCAAAGACACTGTTGGTATAGATGATAATGTGCCCGCGATACTTGATATTCTTGCAACACGCGCGGCATCGGTCGGTCGTTTAGAGCCGCTAATTAACGATTTAAACTGGCTTGGACGAGAGCTGGTTACCTTAGTTAATTTACCTTTTTATCGTAAGCAACGCAGTAAAGGCACCTCAGTCAAAGTAGATACCCCAGCGTTGGCATTACGTTATTTGGGCTTAGACAACCTGCAACTGGTAGTGCCTACTTTTGCAGTGCGCCATTGGATGCCAAACAGCACCGCACCATTTCCGCTATTAAAGCGCAGGTTAAAAGACAACACTATGTCATGTGCTATTGCGGCACAAACTCTAGCGCAGCTTAATGGGTTAAATCCCATGCATGCATTTACCTTAGGCATGTTATTAAATGTGGGGCAAATTGCCTTAGTGCGCTTATATTTAAAAGTGTTTGAGCAAGTATGGCAACGCAAAATACAGCGTGCTCGTGAAGAAGGTGACAAAAACCTACACACTGCGTTGTTGGAGTTAAAACCTGACCCGCTATTTTTAACGACATTGCTGAATGAAAAATCACTGCTTGTTAGCGCCAAGGTGATTGAAACCATGTCATTTAAATACTTACCCTTTAACACTGTTATGCAGCAGTTAGTGAATGGGACAGAAAAAGGTGATAGCTTATTGCCATTATCACAAGTAATTTTAAAGGCGCGTTGTTACTCTCAGTACTTAAATTTAAAAGAGCACCAGCTTATTGAAGACGATGAATTACAAAGCTGGTTTAGCTATTATAAGTTTACAAAAAAAGAGTTAGAGACCTTACAAACAGCTAATTTTACTAATTTGGCACTTCAAATCGATTAAATCTGTTAATTTTTTTGCGACTATTCATTCACTTTAATTCTACTTATTCATGTGCAGTTGGTTTATAAGCGCTATGCTTTTTTCGTTGTAGAGGCGCTGACTAAGGTAAATGCACATCATTATTAGCTCTCAAATAGTTATTCACTATCTATGAAATAATATCTTAAGCCCTTTATTTTAAAGGGGTACATGAAAGTTTTTGAAGAGACATAACCCTAAATTTCTGAAATAATGAGCGCCTGAAAATTGAACCACAACGTAGTTTCAGGCAAATACATAGCTATTATTTTTTGCCGACACATTTGGTTATTAACAATAATCACACCCCTATTCTACTGCTTTGTGATGCACACAATTAAGAGGAAATAAAATGACAGTCAATCGCGAATTATTTGATCACGTAATGGTTCCTAACTACGCACCTTCAAGCGTAATTCCAGTTCGAGGCGAAGGTTCTCGTGTATGGGATCAACAAGGACGAGAGTTTATCGACTTTGCTGGTGGTATTGCCGTTAACTGTCTTGGCCACTGCCATCCTGCATTAGTGGGTGCATTAAAAGAGCAGGGCGAAAAAATTTGGCATTTATCAAATGTAATGACCAATGAGCCAGCGCTTCGCTTAGCTAAAAAAATGGTTGATGCGACTTTTGCAGAAAAAGTTTACTTTGCAAACTCAGGCGCAGAAGCAAACGAAGCGGCACTTAAATTAGCGCGTCGTTTTGCGCTTGATAAATTTGGTGCAGAAAAGTCACAAATTATCGCCTTTAATAAAGGTTTCCATGGTCGTACCTTCTTCACGGTTACTGTAGGCGGTCAAGCGGCTTACTCTGACGGTTTTGGTCCTAAGCCAGGCGACATTGTTCATTGTGACTACAATGACCTTGCCGCATTTGAAGCGTTGATTAGCGATAACACCTGTGCGGTAATGATGGAGCCAATTCAAGGTGAAGGCGGTATTATCTCGCCAACTGACGAATTTGCTCAAGGCGTTCGTGATTTATGTACTAAGCACAATGCATTGCTAATTTTTGATGAAGTGCAATCAGGTGTTGGTCGTACGGGTGAGCTATACGCATACCAAGGCTTAAACGTAGTACCTGACATTTTAACTTCAGCTAAAGCACTTGGTGGCGGTTTTCCAATTGGCGCTATGCTAACAACCACTGAGATTGCACAGCATCTTAAAGTAGGTACTCATGGTTCTACTTACGGCGGTAACCCACTAGCCTGTGCAGTTGCAGAAGCTGCATTTGATACAGTGAACAATCCAGAAGTATTAGCGGGCGTTAAAGCAAAAGCGGCGTTATTTACCGAGCTACTTAATGCGATTAACGAAAAGTACCATGTATTTAGTGAAATTCGTGGCCAAGGTTTATTAATCGGTGCCGTAGTTAATGAGCAGTACAAAGGGCGCGCTAAAGAGTTTTTAGTTGCAGGTACTGAGCATGGCTTAATGTCACTTGTAGCGGGTGCTGATGTGGTTCGTTTCACTCCATCTTTAGTAATACCAGAAGCTGATATTCGCGAAGGTATGGCACGCTTTGAAAAAGCAGTAGCCCACGTTGTAAATGCGTAATCGCTAATTCAACTTCTCTAAGGGCAAACATTGTTTGCCCTGCAGTTCCTATTTACCGTTATATATAAGGGAGTAAGCGGATTCATGATGATCCTTCGCCCAATCCAAAAAAGTGATTATGCAGCTTTAGTAACCATTGCCGACGAGTCGGGACATGGCTTTACTTCTTTACCTAATAATGAAGAGTTATTACAAAAGAAGATTGCACATTCAGTTAACTCATTTACAAAAACCACGTCACAACCTGGTGATGAAGGGTACTTATTTGTTCTTGAAGATACTGAAACTGGTGAAGTAGTTGGTACTTCAGGTATTGAAGCGGCAGTTGGCTTAGATGACGCATTTTATCACTATCATTTGAGTAAAGTGATTCACTCTTCGCGCACGCTAGATGTATATAAAGCGGTAGATATTCTCACCCTTTGTAATGACTACACTGGGGCTACAGAGCTGTGTACGCTGTTTTTAAAAGACGGTTATCGTAAAAATTGTAACGGTAAGCTGCTTTCAAAAGCACGCTTTATGTTTATAAAACAGCACCAGCAACGCTTTGCACAAACCGTTATCGCAGAAATGCGTGG
Source organism: Pseudoalteromonas sp. P1-16-1b (assembly GCF_001401785.1). GTDB lineage: Bacteria > Pseudomonadota > Gammaproteobacteria > Enterobacterales > Alteromonadaceae > Pseudoalteromonas > Pseudoalteromonas undina. The sequence continues at coordinate 89,749 of NZ_LKGQ01000009.1, forward strand.
CGTATCTGACGAAAACGGCAGTAGCCCGTTTTGGCAGTGGCTTGAAGAGCACTTTTTCTCAATGGATTTTCCAACCGCAGATTATCTGACGGGAATTGGCCAAAAAGTGTTTATTGCGGAGTTAATGCCTAAATACCCAATTTACGTCAACTTATTGAGTAAAGAAGCGCAAGCGGTTATTGGTCAAGTACACGATAATACGCGCCCAGCTATTCAGTTATTAAAAAGTGAAGGCTTTACTTTTAATGGTTACGTCGACATTTTTGATGCAGGCCCAACCGTTGAAGCAAAAGTAGATAACATTGCTACTGTACGTAATGCACAAAACTTTAGTGTTGAAATTGGCGAAATGACAGGTGATACCATGGTATTGCTAGCCAATGATAAGCTTGAAGACTTTAGAGCAACCGTTGTTCCTATGGCATTTGATTCACGTTCAAACAGCCTTGTGCTTACGCAAGAACTTGCTGATGCATTACATTTAAAATCGGGCGACTTTGTTACTGCTACCCCAGTTTAATTTAGGAGAAAGTATATGACTCATCCTGCACAATTTATTAATGGTCAATGGTCGCAAGGCCAAGGCACAGAATTTAACTCAGTTAATCCTGCAAATAACGACGTTATTTGGCAGGCATCAGCTGCAAGCGCAGAGCAAGTAGATAGCGCTGTAGTATCAGCACGTGAAGCATTTTACAGCTGGGCTGATAAAAGCTTTAGCGAGCGTTTAGAGATTGTAAAAACCTTTGCTGCAACATTAAAAGAGCACAGCGAAGAGCTAGCGGTTGCTATTGCACAAGAAACAGGTAAACCACTTTGGGAAACACGTACTGAAGCGGGCGCCATGGTAGGTAAAATTGCCATTGCTGAAAAAGCATTTTTAGACCGTACTGGTGATGTTGAAAACGCTATGCCGCAAGGTCGTGCGATGATCCGTCATAAGCCACATGGCGTTGTTGCTGTATTTGGCCCTTACAACTTCCCTGGGCATTTACCAAATGGCCACATTGTACCTGCACTTTTAGCCGGTAATACTGTGGTATTTAAACCATCTGAACTTACACCTATGGTGGCTGAGCTAACCCTTAAACTATGGGAAAAAGCCGGTTTACCTGCTGGGGTAATTAACCTAGTTCAAGGTGAAGTAGAAACAGGTAAAGCATTGGCGTCACACAAAGGCATTGATGGTTTATTCTTTACTGGGTCTTCACGTACGGGTCATATTTTACATGAACAGTTCGCAGGTCAACCAGGTAAGATTTTAGCGCTTGAAATGGGTGGTAATAATCCACTAATCGTTAAAGATGCAGAAGATACTCTTGCTGTAGTGCATGATATTGTGCAGTCTGCGTTTATCTCAAGCGGCCAACGTTGTACCTGTGCGCGTAAACTGTTTTTACCAACAGGTGCTAAAGGCGATGAAATTTTAGCGCGCTTAATTACAGCGACTAAAGCAATTAAAGTTGGTAACTACGACGACGCTGACCAACCGTTTATGGGTTCAATGATCTCAGCGGCCGCTGCTGCTGGTATGGTTAAAGCGCAAGACGAGTTAAAAGCCATGGGTGGTGACGTGTTAGTTGAGCTTGAGCATACAGCTAACACCGGTTTTGTTACACCGGGTATTATTGAGTGCACAAATATTAAAGACTTCCCAGATGAAGAGCATTTTGGTCCACTTTTAAAAGTATTCCGCTTTGATGACTTTGACCAAGCGATTGATAAAGCAAACGACACTAGCTTTGGTTTATCAGCAGGCCTACTAAGTGATAACCAAGCTGATTACGATCATTTCTTACGTCGTATTCGTGCGGGTATTGTTAACTGGAACCGTCCAATTACAGGCGCCTCAAGTGCTGCACCGTTTGGTGGTATTGGTGCCTCAGGCAATCACAGAGCAAGCGCTTATTACGCTGCCGATTACTGTGCATACCCTGTTGCTTCTGTGGAACTTGAAAAAGTAACCATGCCAGCAACATTAAGCCCAGGCTTAAAAATAGATTAAGTCCTCTGAACATTAGTTAAGTACGACTTAATTAGTATAAAAGCAGCTTCGGCTGCTTTTTTTGTATTGCAATCCCACAAAGCTAGCAATTATTAGTGCTTTCTGCTTAAATTAAGCAATCAGTATTTTTGAGGTAAATAAACGATGGTTTTAAACAGGCAAGGGTACGATGACTTAATAATGTACCTAACTCAGAACTTAGCGTTGTTTGAAAAACCAGGCGAAATAAAGCCAGGTGCGCCAACCGTTATTGAGTTAATTGAAGATGTAATTGCCGAAAATGTCATACGCATTTGTCAACAACACCCAGACCTTTCTACAGAGCAGCGCAGTCAAATTGTGCGCGAGGTTGATGGCATTGTTTACGATTTACAAGAAGTGCTGAGTAGTGTGACCTCTCACACTGTTACAGTAGAACAGCATGCTTTTATTGATGAATTTGCTGGGCTAGTTAAAAACTTATTTGATAACGCTATTAATTAATTGTTCCCCCTTTAAAAACCACGCTTTATTCGCTATTTAATTTTAAATGCGCGTGAGAGCCTGCGTGTAATGAATACAAAATTAAACTAATGAGATAAAACAATGCAAGCAAATGTAAAATGGGTTGAAGGTAATACCTATATAGGCCGCTCTAATAGTAATCATAATGTGGTATTTGATGCGGGTAGTGACGGAGCAGCACCAAGCCCAATGGAAATGGTGCTTATGTCTGTCGGTGGCTGTTCATCGGTTGATGTGGTAAGTATTTTAAAAAAAACCAAGCAAGACTTCTCATCCGTTGATGTGCAATTAACTGCTGAACGAGCAGAAACAGCCCCGCGCGTGTTCACTAAAATTAATTTACACTTTGTTGTAACTGGTAAGAATGTGTCTGAAAAACACCTAGAGCGAGCGGTTTCGCTTTCTGCCGAAAAGTATTGCTCAGTTGCATTAATGCTTGATAAAACAGTAGAAATTACCCACAGCCATGAAGTTGTTGAAGATCAGGAAAAATAACGCTTTTTCCGTGAGTGAAATTCGTATAAAATCCGCGAACTTTTCATTCTGCAGGTGCAGATTTCACTAATTTATAGGTTGGTTTATATGAACAAACCCTTCGATAAACTTAAACTTCATGGCTTTAATAATTTAACTAAAAGCCTAAGCTTTAGTATTTACGATATTTGCTATGCAAAAACAGAGCAGCAACGTAAAGAATATATAGAATATATCGATGAGCAGTATAGTGCAGATAGACTAACCGACATTTTAGGTGATGTGGTTGATATTATTGGTGCCAATATTTTAAATGTTGCACGTCAAGATTATGAGCCACAAGGTGCCAGTGTAACTATTTTAGTTTCAGAAGAGCCTGTAGAAGAGCAGCAAAACTATGATGCTGACGAAGCGCCAGGGCCATTACCTGACTCAGTGGTTGCACACCTTGATAAAAGCCACATTTGTGTTCACACATATCCTGAAGCACACCCAGATGATGGTATTTGTACTTTCCGTGCGGATATTGAAGTATCAACCTGTGGCATTATTTCGCCGCTTAAAGCGTTAAACTTCTTAATCCATAGTCTTGAGTCTGATGTGGTAACGATTGATTACCGCGTACGTGGTTTTACCCGTGATGTAAACGGCGTTAAACATTACATTGACCATGCAATTAATTCGATTCAAAACTTCATGACAGAAGATACCAAAGAAGCGTACCAAATGATGGACGTGAACGTGTATCAAGAAAACCTGTTCCATACCAAAATGATGTTAAAAGAGACCGATTTAAATACGTATTTATTTGGTTTATCTACTGATGATTTGTCAGATGACGAAGAAGAAGAGATTCGCTCAAAACTAACACGTGAAATGCAAGAAATATTCTATGGCCGTAACCTGCCAGATACAGAGTAATACCAATTGCATTAAATAAAAATGGCGCTCATTGAGCGCCATTTTTGTATGTCTGAGAAAGCTCAAGTAAATGAGCTGGGCTTTTGTAATAAATACTTACTTAGCTAAGCATGCTGTACAGTAACGCACACACTGCTAATGAACCGACAGCTAGTACAAATAAGGTACTTAAACGATTACGGTACTTTTGTAAGCTAGGCACTTTGTAAACTGCAATCATTGGCATAATGAATAAAATCATCGCAATGATTGGGCCTGATAACTGATCCATCATATCTAGTATGCTTGGGTTTTTAACCGCGCAGAACCAAATAGCGAAAAACATCAGTACCGCACCCACTTTGTCAGCCACTTTAGGCCTCATGCTTGAGTGTTTAGTCACTAACCCAGTAAAGCTTTCGCGTGCCCCTAAAAAGTGACCTAAAAACGACGACATAATCGCAATAAAGGCAACCAAAGGTCCCAGCGTTGCAATGAATGAGTTTTCTGTAATATTAGCCAAGTAAGATAAAACAGAGACGTTTGCCGCTTTTGCTTCAGCCATTTGGTCACCGGTAAGCGATAACACGCATGAGAAAACAAATAACAAAACAAAGGTAATCAATAATAAGCTAGTGCGCTTTAAAATCGCCTCTGACTTAGAGGTTGCTAGGTCACCATAGTGGCTGCGTTGTTTATTAACAAAGCTTGAAATAGCCGCTGCATGGCTAAATGAAAACACAATAATAGGAATCGATAACCAAAGTGTTTTACTAAAGCTACCTAGCCCAGGCATAGTTGTATCGGGCATTTGCCAGCTTGGGATTAAATACAAAGACAAAAAGAATAAAATACCCACTAGCGGGTACACTAAAATAGCAAAGGCGCGCAGCATTAAGCGTTCACCGCCCATCATTAAGCCAATCATAACAGCAACAAGTACACCTGAAAGCACAACGCGTGACGGCGACTCCATTCCTAATTGATTGACCATAAAGCTGTCTACCGTATTGGTTAAACCCACACCGTAAATGAGCAAAATAGGAAAAATTGATAAAAAGTATAACAAGGAGATCAGTCGGCCCGCGTTTACGCCAAAGTGTTCTTCTACCACATCGGTAAAATCAGCCTCTTTATTTTTTGATGATAATACAAAACGCGCCAAACCACGGTGCGCTAAAAAGGTCATAGGAAAGGCTAAACACGCCATAATAATCAGCGGCCAAAAACCACCAATACCAATATTAATCGGTAAAAATAAAATACCAGCACCCACTGCGGTGCCAAAAAGGCTAAGTGTCCACTGCGTATCATGCAGGTTCCATTTTGATTTAGACGTGTGTGCGTCTTGTGCTGGTGCATTTGAAAGCGTTGCACCTTGAGATGTTGTCATGTGTGTATATCCATTATTTATCATAATAATTGCGCCGAAGAATATAGTTTTTAACCACACATTTCATGTGTTTTTATGTCTTGGATATAAATTTGTTGTAGCGTATTAGTTACTGACTGTCACGAATATGAAACAGTGTTTAAAAGCTGCGCAATTAGTGCAGGAATATGCTGCGAAATGCGTGAATAATCAGCATGATTGGTATGAAAGGCGGAACATACTCATAAATGCTTTTTATTCGTTTCAGCACCGTGTTTATTATTTCCTCCTATAGAGTATTGGCTTTTGGGTGTTTACTGTACACTAATGATGTTACTTTATTGATAAGGATATTAAATTGTCGCAGTCTCTTCCTATTCCATTTCAGCGTTGGCTATCACTTTTATTGTGTGCAATAACGGCTACCTCTCTCGTTATATTTTTAAGCAAAGTCGCTTTTGTGCAAACAACCTACACCAATTTGAGTAGTATTTTATATACCAACTCTGCACTGCATTATAGTTTTGCATTTTTAGCCGGTATTGGCATAAAGCTACTGCTGGATAAGTTCTACATATCTCACGCCAAACGCAGCATTGGTTTCAATTGGCGATATCCGCCCGTGACAATGAGTGTATTGTTTGGATTATTTTTCATTGTTGTTTATGTGTATGTAACTAACAATGAAATAGAAGAACAACTGATGGCTCATGCCTTTGTAAGTTTTAAGTTTCTGTCACTGAGTTTTTTAGCTGCTGCAGCGACTATTATCTATCAAACTAAGCTGTACACAGAAAAACCAGTATTTTCAGCGGTACTGTGCGCGGTATCAGTATTTTATATATTCTCAGCAATAAGCTTAGCTGGAGCAGAGCAAGCATTCTGGGTGTTCTTTTGTATAGCCGTTGCTTATTTGGCAATGTCGGTATATTTGCTATGTGAGCAGCTAAAAGCATCTAGCGCAGAGTCGAAAGTCGAATCAAAACAAGAAGCTGAATTAACGCTTGAGAGCTTAGAAAATTTTCGAAAATGGTTTAAAGACGATTCCACTATTAAAAACATAGAACAATTAGAGCCTGACTTGCAGGTTTATGCCGCACGCATTACTGAGCGGCTGCGAACAGGCGGCGATAAAGAAGGATATGAGAAAAGGGGAGCACAACACATTGCATTATGTGGGCCATTTGGATGCGGAAAAAGTAGTATAGTTGACAGTATTGCAAGTGAGCTAGCAAACAGCCCTAAGCAAGGTGGGGCCTGGATACACAGTGATATTTCAACGTGGGGTGCAGCAAGTGGCAGTGTTGCACATGTTGTACTTAGCCATATTATCGACGATATCAGCCAGCACTTAGACATGTGCGTCTTTCGTGCGCTACCTAAGCATTATACCGAAGCCTTAAAATCAGGCGGTAGCGTATTTCAATTTGCTTCAACGTTACTCGCAGGCCCAATTGATATTGAGAAAAACTTTCAAAAGCTTAATGCGGTACTTGAAACAACCAACCACAAATTACTGATCACCCTACAAGACGTAGATCGCGGCACCGGTGATGAAAATGAAAAACGCCTAAGTGATATAGCAGCATTATTGGATAGATTAAAAGATAGAAAACTCAGTCAAATAAACTTTATCATCGCAATGGGTAATACAAAGTCTCTTTATATTGAGATACAAAATAAGTTAGCTGACCATGTAGAGACAATAGCTCACCACGACTCCAAGAAAAAGCTGCTTATTTGGGCAAAATTATGTTCAGAGAAAGTCTTTGAAAATAATATGTTATTACCACATTCATTCATAGGTAGTGCTGAGCAGTACTTTAAAGTATTCCCACTAGCCTTTCATGGAAATCGTTATCAACCAGTAACTATTTCTAATAATTTTATAGACTCAATTCGGATGTTGAAACGCGTTATGCGACGTGTAAATAGATGTTGGACTAAAAATAAATTATTAGGGGAAGTTGATTTTGGAGCTTTGTTATTACTAGCTACCTTACGTGAAGCTGAGCCAGCGTTATTTAATGCTTTTGTAAATTCATACACAAGCTTAGTTAATGGGAAGTCGTTACCAATAGCAAAAATAGAAGATGGCAAGCAAAGAACAGTTAACGAAATTCTCTTCGAATTGATAGCTGATTTTAAAAATGGTGATGCGGTTCATCTATATAATGCACTTTTTAAGGAACTGTTAAACCTTAAGGAAGATATAACTGATAAAAGCGGAAATGGTTTTAAAAGCAATAAAGGTAGTGGTGAGCAACATTTAGGTATAAAACCAGACACTGTTGACTATTTAAAACGTATTTTACTGGAAACAGTTCCTGAAAATGAGCTCAAGGATCAGATTGTTATTGATTCCATAAAATCCTTATCAACGCAGGAATTAGCAAAAAAGATTTGTAGTGATTATCGTTGGCAAGAGGCATTTGAGCGTTTTGGCCGGATACTTTTTACTGATAATAAGTACCAAAATAGGGTTGAACAAATAGTTTTTGATGTTTTAGAGCATATTGGAAAAGATAAAAATGGCTTTTTGACCGACGGCCTTTTTGAGGAATATACAAAGCAAACCATTGATAGTGGTAATTTGGTAAGGGTTTTATACAAGCTAGCAAACTTAGAAAGTGGAGAGAAGTTGCTTGAGCGGCAATTGGAAAGATTGCAGCGAAATTTTGAAGGAAAAACCAAAATAAGAGATGAGAATGGACATTATAGGGACATTAAGGATGAAGTAGATAGAAGGGAAGCCGCAAGCTATAGTAATGACATTTTTCAAGGCGTTAATATAGTTAATTTTCTAAGTGAAAACGCACATAAATTGTCTGAAAAATCTTTTTACGTGTGCCTAAGGTTTATAACTTTTGCGCAGTTAGCCGATGGTGAATTTAATTTTTCCGATAGGCTCATGAAAAATCTATTGGAAATTGTAATCAATAATAAAAATACTCGAGTTTTTAAGTATTTAATAAATGCTACAACGTCAAATCATATACAAACAGGGCATGTGCAAAAAAAATTCGTGGAGCTTTCACCTGAGCAGAGGGAAGATATTTTACAGATACTTGCAGAGCTTAAAGATAATCAAGGAAATAATAGAACTACTGGTTTAGCAATAGAAAACTTAACTACTAATAATGAGCACAGTCCTACTGTGTAGTGAATAGACTAAGTATGATGTGTGGTGAAATTGTTTTTTCAAATAGAATACAGAGCAGGATTTTTCGTGGCTGAAGCCAACTCCGACGAGTGAAGTGCTAGGCTTATAACTTACCGCTTCTTCCTTAAACATGCTGGGTTTCGCTTCGCTCTACCCAGCCTACCTTACAGCTGAAAGCTCTTACTCTTCTATCACACTCACTACAAAATACGGGTTTAAGTATTCATCTTTGGTGTTGTATACAAGCGGGCTGCCATCAAGTTGAGTGACTTTTGCTCCGGCTATTTCGGCAATGGCATGGCCTGCTCCGGTATCCCATTCACAGGTTGGGCCCAAGCGGGGGTAAATATCAGCACTGCCTTCGGCGACTAAACACAGTTTCAGTGAACTGCCTTTTGACACCATTTCAACCTCATCAAAGCGTTTTACAAATTCAGCTAAATCAGGGGAGGGGTGCGAGCGACTGCCTACAACACGAATAAGCCCTTTGTTAGGCTTAGTGGTGACTTTAAGCTCGATGCGCTCATCGCCTTTGTCTTTAAAAGCACCAATGGCTTCGGCGGCTATGTACGATACACCTAGCGCAGGGGCATCAACCACAGCTAAAACTGGTTTGCCATTTTCGATTAGGGCAATATTAACGGTAAATTCACCGTTCTTTTTAATAAATTCTTTGGTGCCATCAATTGGGTCAACCAGCCAATAGCTGTTCCATGTTTGGCGTACGTCCCAACCAATGTCGGCACTTTCTTCACTCAATACAGGAATATCGGGAGTGAGCTTTTTGAGCCCTGCACTAATGATTTTATGAGCTGCTAAGTCGGCGTCTGTTACGGGGCTTTCATCAGCTTTGTATTCAACGTTGAAGTCTTTGTTGTAAATACCCATAATCGCGCTTCCCGCTTCGCGAGCGAGAATAAGGGTTTCTTCTAGCAGTTCAGTTTGGTTCATTAGATGGGCCTATAGTATATGCTGATGTTTTAGATACGTTATCAGTTGAGCTACCGATTGGTCTAGGGTGTTTTTACTGGTATCTAAAATTATTTCAGGATTAACCGGCGGCTGGTAAGTTGAATCAATCCCGGTAAAGTGTTTAATTTCACCAGCGCGCGCCTTTTTATATAAGCCTTTTGGGTCGCGACTTTCACACACCTCAAGAGGGGTGTCGATGAATACCTCGATAAATTCACCCTCATCAACTAACTCACGAACCATGTCGCGCTCAGCTTTAAAAGGAGATATAAACGCAGTAAGGACTAACAAACCAGCGTCAACCATTAGCTTGGCGGTTTCGCCTACGCGGCGGATATTTTCAACGCGATCTGCATCACTAAAGCCTAAATCTTTACATAAACCATGGCGTACATTGTCGCCATCAAGTAGGTACGTGTGCGCACCTTGCTGATTGAGTGCTGCTTCTAGTGCATTCGCAACGGTACTTTTACCTGAGCCAGAAAAACCAGTAAACCATAAAATAGCGCTCTTATGCTTTTTTTGTTCACTGCGCTGCATTTTAGTGGTGGCGTAATTATGCCAAACAATATTGTTATCCATTTGCTGTGTCTCTTTATGCTATAAGCGCGGGCATTAAAACGGAAATACCAGCGGGATCAAAGTCAGTACGGTAATTGAATAAATAATAGAAAGCGGTAGCCCCATCATTACATAGTCTTTTAGTCGGTAGTTACCCGCGCTATAAACCATTAGATTAGTTTGATAACCAAAAGGTGAAATAAAGCTGGCTGAAGCGCCAAATGCAACTGCCATAATAAACGGCAAAGGTTCTACGTTAAAGCCAATGGCTAGTGAGTAGGCAACCGGAAACGATAGCGCTGCAGCAGCATTATTAGTGATTAATTCGGTAAATAATACGGTCATTAAAAAGATAGCGATAAACGCGCCATAAGGGCCAAAGTCGCCCAGCACTACAAACATGGCGTCTGATATTTGCCCGGCAAGGCCGGTGCCTATCATCAGCTTAGCTAAACCTATAGCACTGCCCACGACAGCAAGTAACTCAATAGGAAAGCGGCGCTTTATTTCGCTTAGTTTGATAGTACCACACAGCATTAGGCCAATAAGTAACACTAACAAGCCTTTAACCAGCGGTACTGCACCTAAAATACTTAATCCCAGTACACCCGCAAAGCTTAACAATACAATATTTGATTGCTTTGCACTGAGGTGGGTTTGTAAATCAAGCCCTGAAATATACACAAACTCGCGTTTTAAGTTAGTTAAGTCATAAAAGCTTTTACCAGGGGCGAGAATGAGTGAATCACCCGCTTGTAATCGCACTTGCCCAAGCCCGCCTTGTAAACGGTCATGCCCACGGCGGATAGCAATAACGGCCGCATGAAATTGCTCTCTAAAGCGGGCTTCTTTTACCGTTTTGCCAATTAATTTAGACGACTGACTAACCACAACTTCAACGAGGTGTTCAATGTCTTTTTCGTGTTTGTCGTGCACCACTTTTAAGCCATCAAAGCGAGTAAGCAAAGGCACTGACTTTATGTCGCCCACAAACAGCAGTATGTCGTCTTGTTGAATAATATGTTGGGGGGTCACGGCGCAAATACGGTTGCCATCACGAATAATTTCAGCCAAAAACAAGTCTTTTAAATCGCGTAAACCATTTTCTTCTACAGTACGATTTATTAACTTTGAGCCAGTTTGCACTTTCCCTTCTAGATAAAAAGGCACCACCTCTTGGCTATTTTTACCGTTGTCGGGCAGGCATTTTAGCATCACCAAAATAGTAATTAAGCCCACACTAAGTGCGCCCAAACCCACTAAGGTAAAATCAAAAAAGCCCAGTGGCGCCATGCCCGCATCTACTGCAAAGCCATTTACGATTAAGTTAGTAGAGGTGCCAATAAGCGTAATAGTACCCCCTAAAATCGCGGTGTACGACAAGGGCAGCAATAGCTTTGAGGGAGAGTGGTTTGGGTTATCCTTTATGGCGGTAATTAATGAGGCAACTACCGCGGTATTATTAGTAAACGACGATAAAAAGGCGGTAGATAGCCCTAATTTAGTTACTGACTTAACTAAACTACCATTGGATAACGATTTGGCTAAACGCTGAATAAGCGTAGTTTTTTCTATCGCTATCGACACTAAAATTAATAACACTAAAGTAATTAATGATGAGTTAGTGTAATTAACCAGCATGCTTTCTAAATCTATTAACCCAGTTAGATAGCTTGTGCCTATGGCACTTACAAATAACCATGCAGGATTAATGCGGGTGCCAAAAAGGCACCCGACTAAAAGCAACATAATGCCTGTTAAAATGAGCTGTTCTACCATGCTTTAAATGTTCCTAACAGGCGTTCATTAACGTTATAGCTTTGAAATATCAAGCGCTTGCCAATGCGGGAAGTGCTTGCGTACGAGGGCGTTAAATTCAACTTCAAAGTCGCTGAATTGTCCTGCGTTTTCTTCACTTTGCAGTACCTGTTCTATCATTCCTGCTGCAACCGTTAAGTTTGATAAGCGGTCAATAAGAATAAACGAACCGGTTTCATGATTATGATGGTACTGGTCGGCTAAAATAGTCTCGGTCAGCTCCAGTGTCACAATCGCAATTTCGTTTAACTGCAATGAATCTGCACTGCCATGCTCTAGCGTGTTTACATCAATTGTGTGATCAATTTTTGTGACCGTGGCCGAGGTGTTTTTGCTGCCAAGTTTAAGGTTGTAGCTTTTACCAAGCACCAATGGCGACTCGTGCATCCACACAATCTTAGCCTGTAATTGGTTGGTTACTTGAGCTTGCGAATTTGCAGGCACAATAACGTCTCCTCGGCTAATATCTATTTCAGTATTAAGAGTAACCGTAATTGCTTGGCCAGCTTGTGCAGTATCTAGGTTGCCATCAAAAGTAACAATTTCTTTAATATGTGATGTTTTACCTGATGGCAGTACCTTTACTTCATCACCTACACGTAATTTACCTGATGTCAGCGTGCCTTGAAAACCACGGAAGTTTAGATTAGGGCGTACCACGTATTGCACCGGAAGACGCGCTTCAAAACCGGTGTCGATTTCAGCGGCTGGTGAATCTTCTAACAGCTCAAGCAACGGCTTGTCAGTGTAATAAGGAGTGTGCGCAGAGCGAGTTACTACGTTATCGCCTTTAAGCGCCGACATAGGCACAAACTTAATGTTTGATACGTTAAGTTGCTCGGCAAACTTTAAATAATCGGCTTTAATTTTTTCGTAAACGGTTTCATCAAAATAAACAATGTCCATTTTGTTAACCGCAACCACGAACTGCTTAATGCCTAATGAGTCACAAATAAAGCTATGACGCTTAGTTTGTACCTGCACGCCATAGCGCGCATCCACTAAAATAATGGCAACATCACTAGTTGAAGCGCCAGTAACCATGTTTCGGGTATACTGCTCATGCCCTGGGGTGTCGGCTATAATAAACTTACGCTTAGCGGTTGAGAAATAACGGTACGCTACGTCAATTGTTATTCCTTGCTCACGCTCAGCTTGTAGACCATCAACTAACAGTGCTAAATCAAGCTCTTCACCGGCGTTACCCACTTTTTCGTTATCTTTATGAAGCGCGGCTAGCTGATCTTCATAAATTTGGTGACTATCGTGTAATAGGCGGCCAATGAGGGTTGATTTACCGTCATCCACACTGCCACAAGTCAGCATACGCAATAAGCTTTTATCTTGTTGACGTGCTAGGTAAGCGTCTATACCAATTTCTTTTACTTCATTAAATGTATCGTTATTTAGGTTAGACATTAGAAATACCCCTCACGTTTTTTCTTCTCCATAGAGCCTGCTGAATCATGATCAATCACTCGACCTTCACGTTCAGATGACGATGAAAGCAGCATTTCTTCAATAATTTCGGTTAGATTGCTGGCGGTAGATTCCACTGCACCTGTGAGTGGGTAACAGCCTAATGTTCTAAAGCGAACCGACTTCATTTGCGGTACTTCACCTTCATTAAGTGGCATGCGATCGTCATCAACCATAATTAAAGTACCATCGCGCTCTACTACAGGGCGCTCTTTAGCAAGGTAAAGTGGCACCATTTCGATGTTTTCTTGATATATGTATTGCCAAATATCTAGTTCAGTCCAGTTAGACAGTGGGAATACACGAATGCTTTCTCCTGGGTTCACTTGGCTGTTATAGGTATTCCAAAGCTCAGGACGTTGGTTTTTAGGATCCCAGCGATGGTGTTTATCACGAAATGAGTAAACACGCTCTTTAGCCCGTGATTTCTCTTCATCACGACGTGCGCCACCAAATGCGGCATCAAAACCGTATTTATTAAGCGCTTGCTTTAGCCCTTGAGTTTTCATTATGTCGGTATGCTTACCCGAACCATGCGTGAATGGGCCTACACCCATTTCGATACCTTCAGGGTTTTTGTGTACGATTAAATCAAAGCCGTACTCTTTAGCTAAACGGTCGCGAAACTCAATCATTTCACGAAACTTCCAGTTGGTGTCTACGTGTAATAACGGAAACGGAATTTTCGCAGGGTAAAATGCTTTACGAGCTAAATGCAAAAGTACCGATGAGTCTTTACCGATTGAGTAAAGCATAACTGGGTTCTCAAACTCAGCGGCGACTTCGCGCATGATTTTGATACTTTCAGCTTCAAGTTGCTGAAGGTGAGTTAAAGCCATTGTTGGTCGTCCTACTAAAATGATTAAATTAAAATCTGTTAAATTACGCTACGTCTGTCAGTGGTTGAGCAAAGCTACTGATCTGCGCTTTTTCACCAAACCAGTGTAATTGGTCATGTAGTGAGGCCACTTCACCTATAATGAGTAACGCGGGCGAAATTATTTGATGCTGCTCAATGAGCTGCGCTAATTGGCCTAACTGTCCGGTAACTACGCGTTGATTTTTACGTGTGCCGTTTTCAATAATTGCCACTGGTGTTGTTGCTTCTCGCCCATGTTTTAATAGCTCGGCTTGAATATGCGGCGATTTAATCACCCCCATATAAATAGCCAGTGTTTGGTTTTTTTGTGCAAGCGACTGCCAATTAAGCTCTTGGCCTTCCTTTTTACAGTGACCAGTAACAAATTGAATAGCTTGAGCATGATCGCGATGCGTTAAAGGAATACCTGCATAGGCACTACAGCCTGCGGCCGCCGTTATACCTGGCACTATTTGGTAATTTACGTTATTGGCTGCCAGTACTTGTACTTCTTCGCCACCACGACCATAAATAAATGGGTCGCCGCCTTTAATACGACATACTTTTTTACCTTGTTGCGCTAAATCAACTAGCATCTGGTTAGTGTCTTCTTGGGCTACGCTATGATCGCCTAAGCGCTTACCCACACAAATTAAATCGGCATCGCGGCGTACTAATTCCATAATTTCGTCGGAAACTAAATAATCATATACCACCACGTCGGCTTGTTGCATTAGCTGCAATGCTTTTAGGGTGAGTAACTCTGGATCCCCAGGGCCTGCACCCACTACGTATACTTCACCTTCTGGCTCTACTTTGGCATCTAGCATTTTCTCTAGTTGTTGTTCAGCGCCATGGGTATTACCGGTTTGGACTTTACTCACTACCGATGAATCAAACACGCCTTCCCAAAACTGGCGACGATCGGCAAAGTGTTTAAAGCGCTGTTTTACTTTATGGCGAAAGCCACCAACTAAGTTGGCGAGTGGACCAATGTGTTGCGGGATAAGTGTTTCGAGCTTTTCACGTAAACGTCTTGCTAATACCGGTGCGGTACCTGCACTTGAAATCGCAATGGTAATTGGGTTGCGATCAACAATAGAGGGAAAAATAAACGTACATTTAGGTTGATCATCCACCACGTTCACAAACACATTACGTGCATTGGCGAGTTCAAAAACCGTATTATTAACTTCATCATTGTCGGTGGCGGCAATGATCAAAATTTTGCCATCAAGGTGTGACTCTTCAAAATAGGCATCTATTAAAGTAACTTCATTGCTGTGCGCATGTTCTTTTAATTCATCACAAAACCACGGGGCAACTAAGGTTACTGCAGCACGCGCTTTTAAGAACGCGCGGCATTTTCGCAAGGCAACTTCTCCACCGCCAACCACCAATACTGGCTTGTTGTCGAGTTTGGTAAAGATAGGTAAATATTGCACTGAGTAACGCCCCTAAAAAGATAATAAAGTGTTTAATACACAGGCAGAATATAGCGGCTATTGATAAGTAAAAAATAATTAAATCTTAGTTGATATACTCAAAAGTTATATAAACTATGTTTTTTAGGTCTAAATCTTATTTAGTAAGGGTTAGAGTGCTATTTAGTATAAAAAACGCGCTTATAGTGTTTGGTTATGAGCTATAGCAAGGTTAAGCTATGATGCTTATATAGTTTAAGGTTTTTAAAATTTCATGGGCATAAAATGACAAATAATACTCAAAACGCCATGCTAGTTGTTAGTTTAATGGATTTAACCAGTTTAAACACCGATGATAATCAAGCTAGTATTAATGCATTAGTAAACAGTATTGATCCTAAGTTAGGCATACCCGCTGCAGTTTGTGTGTTTAGTGAATTTGTAGATGATGCAAAAATAGCGCTCGCTAATCGATTATTGAGTCATGTAAAAGTGGCCACAGTAACCAACTTTCCCACAGGTGAGGCGCCACTTAATGAAGTGCTTAATGAAACATTAATAGCCATAGAACGCGGGGCCGATGAAATTGACTTGGTCATTCCTTATAAAGCGCTTATAAAAGGCGAAGCCGATACCGTGCTGGAATACGTGAGTGAAAGTAAAAAAGCATGTGGTAGTCGCGCTAAACTTAAAGTGATTATTGAAAGCGGTGAGCTAAAAACACCTGCACTTATTGCTCAAGCAACCGAGCTTGCTATTCAAGGCGGGGCTGATTTTGTAAAAACCAGCACCGGTAAAGTCGCGGTTAATGCCACGCTTGAAGCAACTGAAATTATGCTTAATACCATCAAAAAGTCATCAAAAACAGTTGGCTTTAAGGCTGCAGGTGGAGTCAAAACCACAGTAGATGCAAATGCTTATTTGCAACTAGCAACCGAGATTATGGGGCATGACTATTTAGCACCAGATACATTTAGGTTTGGCGCTTCATCGCTGTTAAATGACGTTTATAAGGTGTTGAATGAAGCGCAGCAGTGATGCCGAAAAACAACAATTAGAGCACGATGCGGCCAAGTTGTTTTTGCGATGTTATGAACAGCAAACGGGAATTCATATGCGCCATATTTGGCACAATGAACCGAACAGACCCGATGTAAGCTGTTATCAAGAAAATCAGCAGCTCGATATAGAAGTGGCGCATTTATACGCCAGTGAAACGGAAGCCATGGCCGTGTTAGGCCGGCCACTGTCGATACAAATGCAGCGTGATTTAGCTGACATGGCGCAACAACCAAGCGAACACCGGTTGCAATCAGCGTTGGAGCGCTTATTAAAACAAAAAGCGACTAAGCGTTATTATTCAAAGCGTACGTGGTTGTTAATTCGTAACGCCAGTACCATTTGGCATAAGAGCGACTTTGAAGCGGCAGTCAAAAAAGTATGTTTTCCAAATACCCATCAATTTGAACAAATATGGTTATTGTGTGATTTTTATCGCGGTGAGTTATTACGAGTGGATTAAAAGCGACTAGGGGATAGCCGCTTTTTTTGATTTAAATGAATTGTGTTGCTTAGTTAAATTGAAACATGCTGCCTAAGCTTTCTAGCCCTGACTGTTGAGTTTTTGCTAAACATTTTGAGTCATCTAAAGATTTCTTTGTTGTTTCATCGGCAAGGCCTGTTACTTTCAAGCTCTTTTCTTGTTGATATTCGCGTAGTGCTAATACAGTTTGACGGTCGTATTTTACGTCTTCAGTCTCAAATTCTTCATAATTAGGTTGGTTTTTTAAATAGCCTAAGCAAACCAAGTTCATACGAGACATTGCTAAGTCCATTTTTTCATAATGTGGCATTCTATGATTCGGCACATCGACAGCAGCAGGTGCTGCTTTTTTACTAGCTACCTTTGGCGGTGGTGGTGCTGTATAGCCTGCAGCAAGCGTGTTGTTTTGGTTATAGCGATAATAGGTGTCTGGGATTTTAGTTTCTAAAAACTCAACGGCTTTAATTATTACTTCACGTAGTGCTTTTTCTTTTGGTGTATCTGACCAACCACTAAGACTCCCTCCAACCAATGCGCCACCAAAGTTTGTTGCTGCGCTGGTAAAGTTAAAATCTTTACTACCGCCTTCAACACTAGTTGCAGCTAAAATACGTGAAGTGCGCGTATCAATTAACCTTAGGTCAATAGCCATATGCGATCCAGAAAAGCCAGCAGAAACAGAGCTAAACACATCACCAATAAAACCGCCCGAACCAACACTTGCACCTGAACTGTCATCATCAAACTCGGTAACCGCTGCAACGACTACAATCTCAGCGCCTTCAATTTCGCCATATGCAGCCCCAGATTGTGCACTCACTCTGCCTGATACTGCTAAATCTTGCTCCGAAAGCACAGCGTCTAGTGCTTGGCGCTCCAATACAATAAAGCGATTAGTGCCAACAAGTGCGGTGGTAAGTTGATCTGCCATACCTTCACCAATTTCTTTTCGCCACCATCTTGAGTTATTTGACTTATCAGTGAAACGTGCCACGGCGATACGTGCTTTAGGACCATTGTATTTTTGTTTACTTACTTCATTAATGTCAGGTGAATTTTTATTTGAAGTGACATTGGTTGAAGTGCTTTGACATGCGCTTAAGCTCGTTATTAATGCTGTGGCAAGTAGCGTTTTTTGTATTGATGAGAGCATAGTATTTTCCTTAATTTATCTGCTTAATTACATTTGTAGTTATTTTTTTAGCAATGGCTAATTAAGGTTAATTTAAATAAATCAGTAGCTTAAAAATAGTACTCAGGCGAAAGCTTTGAGTACAGATGCGAAGCTAATGACTTTTACATGTTTGTGCTTCTCTATATTGTTTAGGTGTCACTGTATATTTGGCTTTAAAGCAACGAGCAAAGTAACTTTGAGAACTAAAGCCGGTGTTATCTGCAACTAAACCTATGGTTAAGTCGCTACCTGCTAATAATTTTGCTGCATATTCTAGACGGGTATTGCGAATGTAATCACTGGGTGTAACGTCAAAAAGAGCTTTCATTTTTAATTGCAGTGCGCGAGGGCTCAAACACATTGCGCTGGCAAACTCTTCGACGCTAAACAGTTCATTTTGATAATTTTCGCGCAAGATTGTTTTTAAGCGTTCTGTAAATGTGTAATCTTTATTTTGCTCTATTTGCGCATCTAAGGTCACAGCATGTACTTGAGCTGATAGCTGTTTAACTAAGTGTTTATTTAACGCATCACGAATACCTAATAAACCATGAATCCGACTCTTTAATAATGATGCTTCAAAGGGTTTACACAGGTAGTCATCGGCCAGTAAATCAAGCCCTTTTATACGGCTATTACTGTCTGCTTTGGCAGAGAGTAATAAAACAGGAATATGGTTTATCGAAATGTCTGAGCGAATAGCGCTTAGAAGTTGATATCCATCCATCGTTGGCATCATCACGTCACTGAGCACCACATCGGGCATTTGAGTTTGGCACAGCAAAAGCCCTTCTTCTCCATTATTAGCGCTCAGACAGGTATAGTCATCACTAAACAGTGAAACCAGTAACTCACGCATTTCCTCGTTATCTTCAACAATGAGTAGCTTTTTGTTGTTTTTTAGCGGCATAGTTTGAGAGGGTGATAATTGTTTATCCGTTAATAAGTTACTTGATTCACACAGTGGCAAAGTGACTGTGAAGCAACTTCCCTTGTTGATTTTACTAACTAATGAAATTTGCCCACCGTATTGCTCTACAAGCTGCTTAACCAGCGCGAGACCTATACCACTGCCTGTCTGGTTGTGTGTTGCAACACGAGTAAAACGTTCAAAAATAAGCGCTTGCTGGTGTTCTTCGATACCAATACCAGTATCAGATACCGTTATAACAACATTATTGTTTGTGTTAGAGAGTGTTAGATTAACGCTTTCATTTGATGGAGTGTATTTAAGTGCATTGGTCAATAAGTTATCAAAAATAGATAAAGCATGTTTAGTTTCTAAATTTATATAATTAGGCTGTTGCGTGGTGTCTTTAAAGGAAAAACTAATATTTTTTTGAGCAAACAAAATAGCGAAGTCGTCTACTATTTGTTCTATAAAAGGGCTTATAGAATAAGCGGATACATATTTTATAGTCGCACTTGGGCGCTGACTGAGCTGTAATAGCTCATTAATTAAATTAAGTAGGCGGAGCCCGTTACGCTTGATTATAGAAACTTGATGTTGCGCTTGAGCACCGAGTTGTTGCTGTTGTAAGTTTTCTACTGGCGCTAAAATTAAGCTTAATGGCGTTTTAAGTTCATGGCTAATATTATCTAAAAATTGGGTCTTTAGTTGAGTAAGCTTTCTTTCTTGTTGAATGAGTTGCTCTGCGGTTTTAGCTCGATAGCGTGACGCTAAAATTAACCATGTAATAATCAAAACTATTATAAGGTAAGCCGCATACGCCAATTTCGTTTGCCACCAAGGAGGCGTTACTGTCAGCTTTAGCATAGTGTGAACTTTGCTCCATTGCCCGTATTGATCGCTTACTTTTAATTGTAATTGATAATTACCTGCACTTAGCTGTGAATAGTTAACTTGTCGTTGGCTTGCATCGGTATAGATAAATTGCTTATCTAAACCACTTAGCTTGTAAGCATACTGGTATTGATTAGCAGATGAGGCATTATTAACGGCGGAATATTTAAAGCCAATGACCCCTTGGCTAGTTGGAAAAGAGAGTTTTTTAGTATGATTTATTAGTTTTACTGGCTGTTTTTGATCTGTTAGATAGTTTTTTGTTGAACTTGCTTGGTTATAAATTAATAGCTCAGTTAACACTGGGGTTGGGGCTGCAGTACTCAATAGCAGTTTACTAGGGTAAAACTGATTAAAGCCATTGATACCGCCAAAAAATAGCTCGCCATCAGCTGCTTGAAAAGCGGCACCTAAAATAAACGAATTATGCTGCACTCCGTCACGAGGTAAAAAATGCTGCATAGCTTGATTCGTGGGATTATAGCGAGTGAGCCCTTGGTTACTGCTTAGCCATAAGTGGCCTTTACTATCATCTTTAATAGCAAAAATATTATCGTTCAGTAATCCATTATGTTCGGTAATATAAGTGATCTTTTGTGTTTTTTTATCAAGGCGGTTTAAACCACCAAAGGTACCAACCCATAAAGTATCGTTATTTTGCAGGTGCAAGGAAGTGACCATATTATGGCTTAAACCAGTTTTCGGTTCGTTATTTGCGGGGTAATGGGTAAATGATTCATCGGCCATGCTTAGATAATTTAAACCTGCACGCGTCCCGACCCACAATCCGTTTGTATTTTGATCAAAAAGCAGAGTAAATACGGTATTGTTAGCAAGACTATTTACTGAGTCGTCGTGCTTGTAATGTTGAACCTCTAAGGTGTCGGGATTAAAGCGTGTTAAACCTTGGTTGCTACCTAGCCATAAATTTCCTTTAGGATCGCTCGTTATCGCATAAACACGATCGCTGCTAAGTTGATGACTTTGCGTTGTATAGGCAATAAAATTATCTTCAGCTGGATTGTATTGCAGTAACCCACCGCCATAGGTACCAATCCAAAGTCGCTGTTGGTTATCTTCATGCAGGCTAAATACATTATTATTAGTAAGGCCGCTTTGCAATTTTGAGTTAACTTTATAGCGCTTAAAGCCAGTGTCGGTTTGTTTGTTTAAGCCATCACGCGTACCAACCCATAACTGACCTTGTGAATCTTTAAGTAGAGCGCGAACAAAATTATGACTAATGGTAGTCTCATCATCGCTCAAATGCTGTTGATGCGAAAATTGATTTTGCTTTTTATCATAACGTTGCAAGCCATAGCCATCAGTACCAATCCAAATGATACCGAACTGGTCTTGATAGATTGACAAAAGGTAATCATTAGCAAGCCCATTTAGTTGCTGTTTATTGTGCGGTATGTGCTCAAAGTTATTTTTAGATATACTTTGCTCTGTTTTATAAAATAAACCTTTTCCATAACTTGTCAGCCACATGGTATCGGTGTCGTCAATTAATATATCGGTGAACCATACATCTGTAAATTGAGCAAACTCCGCAAAAGCCTCTGTTGTTGGAATAAATAGGCTAAGGCCTTGTTTGCTTGCTAGTAATAGCTGCCCTTGTGTATTTAAGTGTAACCGCCATAAATTCTTATGGCTCTTTGCTATGTGTTTAAACGTTTTTAGCTCTGGGTTAAATTTAATTAATCCCTCGTTGGTCGCTAACCAGATATTCTGTTGAGCATCTATTACGATATCTTGTATTACGGTATTAGCTTGCTCGGGGCTATTATAGCTAAATGACTCAACTTCATTATTGACTATATTTAATCGTGTTAACTTTCCATGTTCATGGCCTAACCAAATATTATTTAGGTTATCTGACGCCAGTGACCATATACGGTTATCAGTAATCGCCAACTCAGTTTGCGTATTAAAAACCTTAAATTGACCGGTTTGAGTATCAAGTAAGTTTAAACCATTACTGGCTGTAGAAAACCAGATAGCATGAGGGCCGCCAGCAAGGCAATCGGTGACCCAGTTTCCTGAAATACTAGCCTCAGTAGGGTGAGACTTGAAGCGTTTAAACTCATAACCATCAAAGCGATTAAGACCGCCTTGTGTGGCAAACCAATGAAACCCTTGCTCATCAGTGATGCTGCATGTAATCGAGTTTTGCGATAATCCTTGCTCACTCGAATATGTATCTAAGTGAATAGGGCGGGCAATAAGCATGCTATGAAACAAGCAAAAAATACTTAAAATGAGGGTTTTGAATAGGGTTTGAAGTAAAGGCACTGGCTTCCTTGTGCGAACAGTATTCCTAAAATTGAAACAATCATAAACTGCTTTTTTAATAATGTTAAGTTTGATTTTTACAGCCGTCAGTGAGATTTTAAGTTATGGGTATCTTTTTACTCTTGTGTTAATGAATTGCGTAAGTATAATAGGCATCCACTTTGCAGGGGCGTAGTTCCAATTGGTAGAACAGCGGTCTCCAAAACCGACGGTTGGGAGTTCGAATCTCTCCGCCCCTGCCAATTTTTTACAAAGTGAGTAAAGTCTAGAACTAAAAATCGGTTTAAGTAAGCTTGTTTTTAAGTTTAGATTTTAATGGATTAACCCTGTCGACGTGCAGGGTTGTTGTGTCTGTAGTTAAGGTAATAATATTATGAGCACGAATATAGAAACACCATCGAGTGGGATGGAGTCAGTAAAGTGGTTAGTAGCAATTGCGCTACTTGCAGGCGCAGTCGTTGGTAACCATATGTTTGCAGATCAGTCTGTATTACTACGTGCTATTGGCGTTGTGGTTGCGATAGCTGCGGGTTTAGCTATTGCTTCGCAAACTTTCAAGGGACGTACATTCCTTGCTTTTGCAAAAGAAGCGCGTATCGAAGTACGCAAGGTAGTTTGGCCGACGCGTCAAGAAACTACGCACACGACATTAATTGTAATGGTTGCAACAGTGATTATGGCATTAATCCTTTGGGGATTAGATGGCATTTTATTCCGCGCTGTAGGCTTTTTAACTGGATTGGAGATCTGATCCCATGTCGGATGAGAATAACGAAAAGAAACTACGTTGGTACGTAGTACAGGCTTTCTCAGGTTATGAGAAGCGTGTTGCTCAAACATTATTAGAGCATATTAAAATCAAAGGTCTAGAAGATAGCTTTGGTGAAGTATTAGTTCCTACTGAAGAAGTCGTAGAGATGCGTGCTGGTCAAAAGCGTAAATCTGAGCGTAAATTCTTCCCAGGTTACGTACTAGTACAAATGGATATGAATGATGCAAGCTGGCACTTAGTAAATAGCACTGAACGTGTTATGGGCTTTATTGGTGGCACATCAGACCGTCCTGCGCCTATCAGCACAAAAGAAGCTGATCGTATTCTTAACCGTCTACAAGAGAACGCAGAAGCACCTAAACCAGCAACATTATTTGAACCGGGTGAAGTGGTTCGTGTTACTGATGGTCCATTTGCAGACTTTAGTGGTGTGGTTGAAGAAGTTGACTACGAAAAGAGCCGCGTTAAAGTGTCGGTACTTATTTTTGGTCGTTCTACGCCAGTTGAACTTGAATTTGGTCAAGTTGAACAAGATAAGTAATTGATTTAAAGCGTCGCGTTAAAAACTTTTAAATTTTTGGCACGAAGCTTGAAAAAGGCCGCTGATTAACTTATAATCAGCGGCCTTTTTGTATTCAGGGAAAACGTTTGTTTAACTGTTTACTAAAAAGTGAGAAACCAATTTTTAAACTGGGAAGCCGCTAGAGTACGCGTCCTCGCGCGCACAAGGCTAAGACCCACCTAATGAGGTATTTATAATGGCTAAGAAAGTTGAAGCTCTAATCAAGCTACAAGTTGCTGCTGGTATGGCTAACCCTAGTCCTCCAGTAGGTCCAGCACTAGGTCAACACGGTGTAAACATCATGGAATTCTGTAAAGCGTTCAACGCACGTACAGAATCTATCGAAAAAGGCGCTCCAGTTCCTGTAGTGATCTCTGTTTACGGCGACCGTTCATTTACGTTCGACATGAAAACGCCACCGGCTGCTTACTTACTTAAGAAAGCTGCAGGTATCAAATCTGGTTCAGGCCGTCCTAACACTGAAAAAGTAGGCACAGTAACTCGTGCTCAACTTGAAGAAATCGTTGAGACAAAGAAACCAGACCTTACAGCTTCTGATTTAGAAGCTGCGGTTCGCACTATCGCAGGTTCTGCGCGTGCGATGGGCTTGAACGTAGAGGACTAAGATAATGGCTAAATTAACTAAACGTATGCGTACTATCCGCGAAAAAGTGGAAGTAACTAAAGATTACGAAATTAACGAAGCAGTTGCTCTTTTAAAAGAACTAGCGACAGCTAAATTCGTAGAAAGTGTTGACGTTGCTGTTAACCTTGGTATCGATGCTCGTAAATCTGATCAAAACGTTCGTGGTGCTACTGTACTACCTAACGGTACTGGTCGTGACGTTCGTGTTGCTGTATTCACTCAAGGCGCTAATGCAGAAGCTGCAAAAGAAGCCGGTGCTGAATTAGTAGGCATGGAAGATCTTGCTGACCTAGTTAAGAAAGGCGAGATGAATTTTGACGTTGTTGTTGCATCACCAGACGCTATGCGTGTTGTTGGTCAACTAGGTCAAATCTTAGGCCCACGTGGTCTAATGCCAAACCCTAAAACTGGTACTGTAACACCTAACGTTGCAGAAGCAGTTAAAAATGCGAAAGCAGGTCAAGTGCGTTACCGCAATGACAAAAATGGTATCATCCATACTACTATTGGTAAGGTTGATTTCACTGCTGAGCAGTTACAACAAAACCTTGAAGCTCTAATTGTTGCGCTTAAGAAGGCTAAACCTTCTCAAGCTAAAGGTGTTTACTTGAAGAAAGTAACTATCTCTACAACAATGGGCGCAGGTGTTTCTGTTGACCAAGGCACTTTAAGCACAGTTGTTGCTTAATTGAGTGTTTACATGGCGTGAAATTTGTACTATAATTTTGCGCCATTTTGCTGATTAATTTAGTTAATCGCAAAGTAAAGAATTCGGGTTGAAGTCCATAATTTCGAAGCGCCTTCGGGCAACGCGATAAATTGGGCTTCCGTCCAAGACCGTAGGCGGCTTCGGCCTTAATATTACCTACGTAGACGGTGTGAATCCCCAGATAGATTTTTCCTAATCTTCTGGCTCTCGCCGTAAAAAGCATCTCCACCTTTATTGGTGGGGAAGAGTAAAACAGGGAAGCCGATGTACGGTAACCCATTAAACCAGGAGTAACACCCATGGCTTTAAATCTTCAAGGCAAAAAGGCAATTGTTGCTGAAGTCAACGAAGCAGCCACTGGTGCTCTATCTGCAGTAGTTGCAGATTCTCGTGGTGTAACAGTTGGTGCAATCACTGCCCTTCGTAAAGAAGCTCGCGAAGCGGGTGTTTGGATGAAAGTTGTCCGTAACACTCTAGCTAAACGTGCTCTTGAAGGAACAGACTTTGAATGCCTATCTGATTCATTTGTTGGTCCAAGCTTAATCGCTTTCTCATCAGAGCACCCAGGTGCTGCTGCGCGTATCTTTTCAGACTTCGCGAAAAAGAATGAGAAATTTGAGCTTAAAACGGCCGCTTTTGAAGGTAATGTAGTAGATGCAGCTATGCTTGCAACTCTACCTACATACGACGAAGCTGTTGCACGCTTAATGAGCGCTATGAAAGAAGCGTCTGCTGGTAAATTGTGTAAAACAATTGAAGCAGTACGTGTACAGAAAGAAGAGCAAGCTGCTTAATTTTAAGCTGTTTAATCCCTTTCGGTGTAAATTTATTTGGACCTTAGAGTCCGTTAATTATTAGGAAATTTGTAATGTCTGTAACTAAAGACCAAATCCTTGACGCAATTGCTGAAATGTCAGTAATGGACGTTGTTGCTCTAGTTGAAGCAATGGAAGAAAAATTCGGCGTAACTGCTGCAGCTGCTATGGTAGCAGGTCCTGCTGCTGAAGCTGCTGAAGAGAAAACAGAATTTGACGTAATCCTTACTGGCGCTGGCGCTAATAAAGTTGCGGCAATCAAAGCTGTACGTGGCGCAACTGGTCTTGGCTTAAAAGAAGCTAAAGCTCTAGTTGAAGCTGCTCCAACTCCAGTTAAAGAAGGTATCTCTAAGGAAGAAGCTGAAGCTCTTGCTAAAGACCTTACAGAAGCTGGTGCTGAAGTTGAGGTTAAGTAATCTAGCTTTTGCTAGGTTCGCTGCCTGAGAAATCAGGCAAGGGCTGGTGATTATTTAATCACCGGCCTTTTTGCGCTATAGAGCGACTATTCTTATAGCGCAAATAAAATCTGATTTATTCTTTAATTTCAACGCTTTATAGTTTGCTAGTGTTGAGGTGGGATTAAGTTGGAACAACAGTTAATGTTGTACATCTTGGCATAGATGCCAGTTAAGTCTGTTCTTACAAGAACAGGTCGGGTCAAAGATCAGCAAGCTGAGGAACCCCATGGCTTACTCTTATTCTGAAAAGAAACGTATCCGTAAGGATTTTGGTAAACGTCCACAAGTTTTGGATATACCTTTCTTACTGTCGACGCAGTTAGAATCGTTTAAAAAATTCTTAGTCCCGGACGCTGATGGCGATCATGGTTTGGAAGCTGCCTTCCGTTCTGTGTTCCCAATTAAAAGCTACTCGGGAAATTCTGAGCTTCAATACGTAAGTTATCGTATTGGTGAGCCAGTATTCGATGTAAAAGAATGTCAAATTCGCGGTGTGACTTATTCTGCTCCACTTCGCGTGAAACTGCGTCTTGTAGTAATGGACAAAGAAGCTCCAGGCACAGTTAAAGACATTAAAGAGCAAGAAGTTTACATGGGCGAAATTCCGCTCATGACCGATACCGGTACTTTTGTAATCAATGGTACAGAGCGTGTTATCGTTTCTCAGCTACACCGTAGCCCTGGTGTATTCTTTGATAACGACCGCGGTAAAACTCACTCGTCAGGTAAAGTGCTTTATAACGCACGTGTAATTCCTTACCGTGGTTCATGGTTAGACTTCGAATTTGATGCAAAAGATAACTTATATGTACGTATTGACCGTCGTCGTAAATTACCGGCGTCTATCATCCTACGTGCACTTGAGTACACGAGTGAAGAAATCCTAGATATCTTCTTCGATACTACTGCGTTTGAAATCGCTGACGGTAAAGTTCTTATGGAACTTGTGCCTTCACGTTTACGTGGTGAAACTGCCGCTTTTGATATCAAGAGCGAAGACGGTGAAGTCCTTGTTGAAAGCGGTCGTCGTGTTACGGCTCGCCACATCAAGAGCATCGAGAAAAAAGGCATTAAGCAATTAGAAGTACCACATGAGTACATCATTGGCCGTGTATTAGCGAAGAACTATGTTGATGAGTCAACAGGTGAAATCATTGCTACTGCAAATGACGAGCTAACGCTTGAAATGATGGCTGAATTGGTTAAAGCCGGTCACACGACCATTGATACACTATACATCAATGAAGTGGACAGCGGCGCTTACATGTCAAATACGTTGAATATTGACTCGTCAAGCAACCGTTTAGAAGCACTAGTAGAAATTTATCGCATGATGCGCCCAGGCGAGCCACCGACGAAAGACGCGGCTGAAGCCTTATTTGAGAACTTATTCTTCTCAGAAGAACGCTATGACTTATCAACAGTAGGTCGTATGAAGTTCAATAGCCGTGTAGGTTACGATTCAGACACAGGCCCTGGCACATTAAGCAAAGAAGACATCGTAGCGGTTATGAAGGTATTGATTGCTATTCGTAACGGTGTTGGCGATGTTGATGATATAGACCACTTAGGCAACCGTCGTATACGTAGTGTTGGCGAAATGGCTGAGAATCAATTCCGTGTAGGTTTAGTACGTGTAGAACGTGCTGTACGTGAGCGTTTAAGCTTAGGTGACCTTGATGCGGTAATGCCACAAGATCTTATTAACGCTAAGCCTATTTCGGCAGCGGTTAAAGAGTTCTTCGGCTCGTCTCAGTTATCACAGTTTATGGACCAAAATAACCCGCTATCAGAAGTAACGCATAAGCGTCGTATTTCTGCATTAGGTCCGGGCGGTCTAACTCGTGAGCGCGCTGGTTTTGAAGTACGTGACGTTCACGTAACTCACTACGGTCGCGTATGTCCAATCGAGACTCCTGAGGGTCCAAACATCGGTCTAATTAACTCATTGTCTACGTATGCACGTACCAATGACTACGGTTTCTTAGAAACACCTTACCGCAAAGTGGTAGACGGTGTAGTAACTGATGAAGTTGATTACCTATCAGCCATTGAGGAAGGTCAGTTTGTTATCGCACAGGCGAACTCAAACTTAACTGAAACCAATGAGTTTGTAGATGAACTTATCCCATGTCGTCACAAAGGTGAATCAACCTTTATGGGTCGCATGGACCAGCAATATATGGATGTATCACCACAACAGGTGATCTCTGTAGCGGCAGCACTTATCCCGTTCCTAGAACACGATGATGCTAACCGTGCATTGATGGGTTCAAACATGCAACGTCAAGCAGTACCAACATTGAAAGCGGACAAACCGTTAGTAGGTACAGGTATTGAGTTAACACTAGCAAAAGATTCTGGTGTAACGATTGTTGCTAAACGTGGTGGTGAAGTAATGTATGCCGACGCAAGTCGCATCGTTGTTAATGTACATGAAGAAGAGCGCATCCCTGGTGAAGCGGGCATCGACATCTACAACTTAACCAAGTACACACGTTCTAACCAAAATACATGTATTAACCAAAAGCCGACTTGTATGGTTGGTGAACCGGTTACTCGTGGCGATGTGTTAGCAGATGGTCCTTCGACTGACTTAGGTGACTTAGCCCTTGGTCAAAACCTTCGTGTGGCATTCATGCCATGGAACGGTTACAACTTCGAGGATTCAATCTTACTATCAGAGCGCGTAGTTGAAGAAGATCGTCTAACGACTATCCACATTCAAGAACTACAGTGTATCGCCCGTGATACTAAATTAGGCTCAGAAGAGATCACAGCAGATATCCCGAACGTGGGTGAATCTGCACTAGGCAAGCTTGATGAATCAGGCGTTGTATATATTGGTGCTGAAGTTAAAGGCGGCGATATCCTAGTAGGTAAAGTGACTCCGAAAGGCGAAACGCAATTAACACCAGAAGAGAAGCTACTACGTGCTATCTTCGGTGAAAAAGCGTCTGACGTTAAAGACAGCTCTTTACGTGTACCTAACTCTGTAACTGGTACTGTAATCGACGTACAAGTTTTCACCCGTGATGGCGTTGAAAAAGATAAGCGTGCGTTAGAAGTTGAAGACATGCAGCTTCGCGAAGCGAAGAAAGACTTCAACGAAGAGTTCCGTATTCTAGAAGCTGGTGTTTTAGAGCGTGCTCGCAAGTTACTTGTGGCAGCTGGCTTCGATGAAGACAACTTAGCGTCACTGAATGCTGAAAAGTTACTAACTCAAAGCCTTGCTGAAGAAGACAAGCAAGCTGAACTTGAGCAACTAGCTGCACAGTACGATGAGCTTAAAGCTGAATACGATAAGAAGTTTGAAAACAAACGTCGTAAAATTACTCAAGGTGATGACTTAGCACCAGGTGTACTTAAAATTGTTAAAGTATACTTAGCTGTTAAACGTCGTATCCAACCGGGTGATAAAATGGCGGGTCGTCACGGTAACAAAGGTGTTATCTCGACTATCGTACCAGTAGAAGATATGCCATACGATGACAAAGGTCGTACGGTAGATATCGTACTTAATCCACTAGGTGTACCATCGCGAATGAACATCGGTCAGATCCTTGAAACACATATGGGTCTAGCTGCACGCGGTATTGGTGAGCGCTTAGAAGAAATGATGAAAGAGCAACGCGAGCTTCATGAGCTACGTGAATTCATCAAACAAGCTTATGAGATCGGTGAATCTCGTCAGGTTGTGGATATCGCTAGTTTCTCTGATGACGAAATTCGTCGTTTAGCTGAAAACTTGAAAGGTGGTTTACCGATTGCTACTCCTGCATTTGATGGCGCGAAAGAAGACGAAATCAAAGACATGCTAGAGCTAGGCGGCTACCCTAGAAGTGGTCAGGTTACACTTTATGATGGCCGTACTGGCGATCAGTTTGAACGTCAAGTAACTGTAGGTTACATGTACATGCTTAAACTTAACCACTTGGTTGATGATAAGATGCACGCGCGTTCTACTGGTTCTTACAGCCTTGTTACTCAGCAGCCGCTGGGTGGTAAAGCACAGTTCGGTGGCCAGCGTTTTGGTGAGATGGAAGTATGGGCACTTGAAGCTTACGGTGCTGCTTACACTCTACAAGAAATGCTAACAGTGAAATCGGATGACGTGAACGGTCGTACTAAGATGTATAAAAACATCGTTGATGGTAACCATAAAATGGAACCAGGTATGCCAGAATCGTTCAACGTATTGTTGAAAGAAATCCGCTCACTGGGTATCAACATCGAGTTGGAAGAAAATTAAGCCAATTAGATGCTGCAGTTAACGCTGTAGCATCTGTTATGGCTGAATAGAATGTAGGGACGAGAACATCCGTCCTCAAGATTAACTCCGACAGGAGAGCTAAGGTGAAAGACTTACTTAAGTTTCTGAAGCAACAAAATAAGACCGAAGAATTCGATGCAATTCGCATTGGTCTTGCTTCACCAGACATGGTTCGTTCATGGTCATACGGTGAAGTAAAGAAACCTGAGACTATTAACTACCGTACTTTCAAGCCTGAGCGCGATGGCTTATTCTGTGCCCGTATTTTCGGCCCAGTGAAAGATTATGAGTGTTTATGTGGTAAATATAAACGCCTTAAACACCGTGGTGTGATCTGTGAAAAGTGTGGCGTTGAAGTAACACTCACTAAAGTGCGTCGTGACCGTATGGGTCATATAGAACTGGCAAGTCCAGTTGCGCATATATGGTTTTTAAAATCATTACCGTCACGTATCGGCTTAATGCTTGATATGACGCTTCGTGATATTGAACGTGTTCTTTACTTCGAATCATTCGTAGTAACTGAGCCTGGTATGACAACGCTTGAGCGTGGTCAGCTATTAGGTGAAGAAGAATACCTAGATGCACTTGAAGAGCACGGCGATGAGTTTGAAGCGAAGATGGGTGCTGAAGCAGTATTAGACTTGCTTCGTGAACTCGATCTTGCTCAATTAATTGCAGAGATGCGTGAAGAGTTACCAACAATTAACTCTGAAACTAAGCGTAAAAAGATCACTAAACGTCTTAAGTTAATGGAATCGTTCCACCAATCAGGTAATAACCCTGAGTGGATGATCATGACAGTACTTCCAGTATTGCCACCTGACTTACGTCCATTAGTACCACTAGACGGTGGCCGCTTTGCGACATCTGATCTAAATGACCTTTACCGTCGTGTTATTAACCGTAATAACCGTCTTAAGCGTCTACTAGATCTAGCTGCACCAGATATTATCGTACGCAACGAAAAACGTATGTTACAAGAAGCGGTTGATGCGCTACTTGATAACGGTCGTCGTGGTCGTGCAATTACAGGTTCTAACAAACGTCCACTTAAATCGCTTGCTGATATGATCAAAGGTAAGCAAGGTCGTTTCCGTCAGAACTTACTTGGTAAGCGTGTAGATTACTCTGGCCGTTCTGTAATCACGGTTGGTCCTACACTTAAGCTTCATCAGTGTGGTCTTCCTAAGAAGATGGCACTTGAGTTATTCAAACCATTCATCTATGGCAAATTAGAACGTCGCGGCATGGCTACGACAATCAAAGCCGCTAAAAAGATGGTTGAGCGTGAAGTAGCGGAAGTATGGGATGTACTAGACGAAGTAATTCGTGAACATCCAGTATTACTTAACCGTGCACCAACACTTCACCGTTTGGGTATCCAAGCGTTTGAACCTGTGCTTATCGAAGGTAAAGCGATTCATTTGCATCCATTAGTATGTGCGGCTTACAACGCCGACTTCGATGGTGACCAAATGGCGGTACACGTACCGCTAACAATTGAAGCGCAGCTAGAAGCTCGTGCGTTAATGATGTCTACAAACAACATCTTATCGCCTGCTAATGGTGAGCCAATCATCGTTCCTTCACAGGACGTTGTATTAGGTCTTTATTACATGACGCGTGACCGCATTAACGCGAAAGGCGAAGGCACCGTATTTAAAGATCCTAAAGAAGCAGAAAAAGCATACCGTAGTGGTAATGCCGACCTTCACGCAAAAGTGAAAGTACGTATTAGCCAATCAGTAGCTAATGAAGATGGTGTTGTAGAAGATACAATTACTATCATTGATACTACAGTGGGTCGTGCAATTCTGTCTCTTATTTTACCTAAAGGTATGCCGTTTGAGTCAATCAACCAAGCTCTAGGTAAAAAGCAAATTTCTAGCTTATTAAATGAGTGTTACCGTCGTCTTGGTTTAAAAGACACAGTTGTGTTTGCTGACCAAGTTATGTACACCGGTTTCCACTACGCAATGAAGTCAGGTGTTTCAATTGGTATCGATGACTTAGTTATCCCACCAGTTAAAGCATCAATCATTGAAGCAGCAGAAGCTGAAGTAACTGAAATCAACCAACAATTCCAATCAGGTCTTGTAACGGCTGGTGAAAAGTACAACAAAGTTATCGATATTTGGTCACGTGTAAATGAGAACTTATCACGTGAAATGATGGCTAACTTGTCAAAAGACACCGTAGTGAATGCGCAAGGTGAAGAAGAAGAGCAACCGTCATTTAACTCAGTGTTTATGATGGCCGACTCAGGTGCTCGTGGTAGTGCCGCTCAGATCCGTCAGCTAGCAGGTATGCGTGGTCTAATGGCACGTCCAGATGGTTCAATCATCGAGACGCCAATCACGGCTAACTTCCGTGAAGGTCTAAACGTACTTCAGTACTTCATCTCAACGCACGGTGCGCGTAAAGGTCTTGCCGATACAGCACTGAAAACAGCGAACTCGGGTTACCTAACGCGTCGTCTAGTAGACGTTGCACAAGATTTGGTAATCAATGAAGACGATTGTGGCACAGAAGATGGCTTAACAATGAAACCGCTTATTGAAGGTGGTGACGTTGTAGAAGCACTTCGCGAACGTGTACTAGGTCGTGTTGTTGCTGAGCCTGTTGTTATCCCTGGTACTAATACAGTACTTGTAGAACGTAACATCATGCTTGACGAAAAACTGTGTGACCTTTTAGAAGAGCACTCAGTTGATGAAGTTCGTGTACGTTCAGTTATCACCTGTGATAACGACTTTGGTGTTTGTGCTAAGTGTTATGGTCGTGACCTAGCACGTGGTCATATCATCAACGCGGGTGAATCAGTTGGTGTTATCGCGGCACAATCAATCGGTGAGCCGGGTACACAGCTTACGATGCGTACATTCCACATCGGTGGTGCGGCATCAAGAGCGTCTGCTGAAAATAATGTACAAGTTAAAACTAACGGTACATTAAAACTTCACAACGCTAAGTATGTATTAAATACAGACGGTAAGATTGTTATTACCTCTCGTTCTACAGAAATCACTATCATTGATAGCTATGGTCGTGAGAAAGAGCGTTATAAAGTACCTTACGGTGCGGTATTAACAGTGCAAGACAATGCAGAAGTTCAAGGTAACGACATTGTTGCTACTTGGGACCCGCATAGTCACCCAATCGTTCTTGAGCATAAATCAAAAGTATCGTTCAGCGATATCGATGATTCAAATACTGAAGCACAGACTGACGAACTAACGGGTTTAACTCGTGTAGTTGTTAAAGATCTTGCTAAAGCGAATGCGAAAGAGCCGAAACTTATCATTGAAAGTGATGAGCGTGGCTTGCAAGAAACACGTCTTCCTTCATTCACTACGATTGAAGTAACAGACGGCGCGACTGCAAACCCAGGTGACGTACTAGCACGTATTCCGCAAGAAGGTTCGAAAACTCGTGATATCACGGGTGGTCTACCACGCGTAGCCGACTTATTTGAAGCGCGTAAGCCGAAAGATCCAGCTATCTTAGCTGAAATCACCGGTACGATTAGCTTCGGTAAAGAGACTAAAGGTAAGAAACGTTTAGTTATTACTCCAGCTGAAGGCGATCATTACGAAGAAATGATCCCTAAGTGGCGTCAACTTAACGTGTTTGAAGGTGAGCAAGTGTCTAAAGGTGAAGTTATCGCCGATGGTCCAGAATCACCGCATGACATCTTACGCCTACGTGGTGTGACTCATGTTGCTAACTACATTGTTAACGAAGTGCAAGAGGTTTACCGTTTGCAGGGCGTTAAGATCAATGATAAGCACATTGAAACTATTATTCGTCAAATGCTACGTAAATGTATCATTCTAGACGGTGGTGATACTGAGTTCTTAGCCGGTGAGCAAATTGAAGTGGCACGCGTTAATATCGCAAACCGCGACCTTGAAGCTCAAGGTAAGATCCCAGCTAAGTTTGAAATCCAGTTAATGGGTATCACTAAAGCATCACTAGCGACAGAATCTTTCATCTCAGCAGCCTCGTTCCAGGAGACAACTCGTGTCCTAACAGAAGCCGCTGTAAATGGTAAGAGCGATGAGTTACGCGGTCTGAAAGAAAACGTAATTGTGGGTCGATTGATCCCAGCCGGTACCGGTTTTGCGTATCATCAAGATCGTATGGCTCGTCGTAAGCAAAAAGACGTTGTTGAAGAGCAAACGGTAAGTGCAGAAGAGGCGACTCAAGCACTGACTGATGCCTTAAACGCGGATTTATCTGGAAATCAATAAACCGAATCTAATCAATAGATTAGAGTTTCGCAAGGTAGTTATCTACTGCCTTGCGAGCGGTTTAGGTTGACAGGTCAATCTTTGCTCATTAAAATTCCGCCACCCATTTACTTGCACGTTTAATACATGCTCGTAAAACAAGGGCGGATTTTTTATTTTTTTCAGTAGTAATTTTAATTTCAGGAGCTATTTAAATGGCAACTATTAACCAGCTAGTGCGTAAGCCACGTCGTAGCAAGGTTACTAAAAGTAACTCAGCTGCGCTTAAAGCGTGTCCGCAAAAGCGTGGTGTATGTACTCGCGTATATACAACTACACCTAAGAAACCAAACTCGGCGTTACGTAAAGTAGCTCGTGTACGTTTAACTAACGGTTTCGAAGTAACTTCATACATCGGTGGTGAAGGTCATAACCTTCAAGAGCACAGTGTAATCCTAATCCGTGGTGGTCGTGTTAAAGATTTACCAGGTGTGCGTTTCCACACTGTACGTGGTGCACTTGACTGTGCAGGCGTAAGCGACCGTCGTCAAGCTCGTTCTAAATACGGTGCAAAACGCCCTAAAGGCTAATTGTATTCCGTTAGTAAGGCCAAGCACTAAATATTATTAATTATTGTTTTGGGTTATTGTTCCAAAAGGACAAACCTGAATAAACCGGAGATACAAAATGCCTAGAAGACGCGTAATAGGTCAACGTAAAATTCTTCCAGATCCTAAGTTCGGATCGGAACTTCTTGCAAAATTCGTTAACATCGTAATGTTAGACGGCAAGAAATCTACTGCTGAAAAAATCGTTTATGGTGCGCTAGACGTGGCTGCTGAGAAATCAGGCAAGTCGCACCTAGAAATCTTTGAAACTGCACTTGATAACATCCGTCCACAGGTAGAGGTTAAATCTCGCCGTGTTGGTGGTTCAACTTATCAAGTACCAGTTGAAGTACGTCCAGTACGTCGCAACGCATTAGGTATGCGTTGGTTAGTAGACGCTGCACGTAAGCGTGGCGAAAAATCTATGGGCTTACGTTTAGCTCAAGAAATCGTTGACGCTGCTGATAACAAAGGCACTGCGGTTAAGAAACGTGAAGACGTTCACCGTATGGCTGAAGCGAATAAAGCATTCGCTCATTACCGTTGGTAATCTGTCCTTAACCTTTAAGAGGATTTTATGGCACGTACAACTCCACTTGAGCGTTACCGCAATATCGGTATTTGTGCTCACGTAGATGCAGGCAAAACCACCACAA
Organism: Pseudoalteromonas sp. P1-16-1b; assembly: GCF_001401785.1. GTDB lineage: Bacteria > Pseudomonadota > Gammaproteobacteria > Enterobacterales > Alteromonadaceae > Pseudoalteromonas > Pseudoalteromonas undina. The sequence continues at coordinate 125,833 of NZ_LKGQ01000009.1, forward strand.
CAGAACGTGTTCTGTTCTACACAGGTCTTTCTCATAAGATCGGTGAAGTGCATGATGGCGCTGCAACTATGGATTGGATGGAGCAGGAACAAGAGCGTGGTATCACAATCACTTCTGCTGCAACAACGTGTTTCTGGAAAGGGATGGACGCTCAATTTGACGACCATCGCATCAATATTATTGATACCCCAGGGCACGTAGATTTCACTATCGAAGTAGAGCGTTCTTTACGTGTACTAGATGGTGCGGTAGTTGTTCTTTGTGCTTCATCGGGTGTACAGCCGCAAACTGAGACAGTTTGGCGTCAAGCGAACAAGTACGAAGTTCCGAGAATGATCTTCGTAAATAAAATGGATCGCACGGGCGCTGACTTCTTAACGGTTGTAAGCCAGGTGAAATCTCGTCTTGGAGCAACGCCTGTTCCAGTCCAGCTGCCTATTGGCGCTGAAGACGACTTTAAAGGTGTTATTGACCTTATTAAAATGAAAGCCATTAACTGGAATGATAAAGACCAGGGTATGACTTTCTCTTATGAGGCAATACCGGCAGAACTTCAGGAATTAGCCGAAGAATGGCGCTCTCACTTAGTTGAAAGCGCTGCTGAAGCTACTGAAGAACTAATGGATAAATACTTAGAAGGTGAAGAGTTAAGCGAAGCAGAAATTAAAAATGCTTTGCGTCAACGCACATTAGCGAACGAAATTGTTCCCATGACGTGTGGTAGTGCATTTAAAAACAAAGGTGTTCAAGCTGTGCTTGATTGCGTTGTTGAATATATGCCATCACCAACACAAGTGAAACAAATCCAAGGTATCTTAGAAAATGGTACTGAGGAAGAGCGTCCTGCTGATGATAAAGCGCCGTTTGCTGCTCTTGCATTCAAGATTGCAACAGACCCGTTTGTTGGCACTTTAACCTTTTTCCGTGTTTACTCTGGCACTGTTAAACAGGGTGACGCGGTATATAACCCAGTAAAAAGTAAGCGTGAGCGTCTTGGTCGTATCGTTCAGATGCATTCAAACTCACGTGAAGAGATCAAAGAAGTCCACGCAGGCGACATCGCGGCGGCTATTGGTCTCAAAGACGTAACAACAGGTGAAACACTGTGTGATCCGAACTCTATTATTACGCTTGAGCGTATGGAGTTCCCAGAACCAGTTATCTCTGTTGCGGTTGAGCCTCGCACAATCGCTGACCAGGATAAAATGGGTATCGCGCTAGGAAAACTAGCTGCAGAAGATCCATCTTTCCGCGTACAAACTGACGAAGAATCAGGCCAGACTATTATCTCTGGCATGGGTGAACTTCACCTTGATATCATTGTCGACCGTATGAAACGTGAATTCAGTGTTGAATGTAACGTTGGTAAGCCGCAGGTTGCATACCGAGAAGCTATTCGTTCAACTGTTGAAGTTGAAGGAAAGTTTGTACGTCAATCAGGTGGTCGTGGTCAATATGGTCACGTCTGGCTTAAACTTGAACCGATGGATATTTCGGATGATGAAGCCCCAATTTACGAGTTCGTAAACGAAACCGTAGGTGGCTCAGTGCCGAAAGAATACATCCCTGCGGTAGACAAAGGTATCCAAGAGCAAATGGCTCAAGGTGTACTGGCAGGCTACCCATTACTTGGTGTTAAAGCGACTTTATATGATGGTTCATTCCATGATGTAGATTCGAATGAAATGGCATTTAAAATAGCAGGTTCACTGGCTATGAGACAAGGTGCGCTAGATGCAAACCCTGCACTTTTAGAACCAGTAATGAAGGTTGAAGTACTCACTCCTGAAGCAAACATGGGTGATGTAGTTGGCGACCTAAACCGTCGTCGCGGCATGATCGAAGGCATGGAAGATGCACTTGGTGGCCTTAAGCAAATTAATGCTGTGGTACCACTATCTGAAATGTTCGGTTATGCGACTGCTTTACGATCTGCAACACAGGGCCGTGCCTCATACTCTATGGAGTTTTTGAAGTACGCTGAAGCCTCTAAGCAGGTTGCAGATACAATAATTTCAGCTCGCGCTGTTATATGATTTTAGCTTGTCTGGCTCAATACTGAGTCAGGCTTTAATTTCTTTATTAGGAATTTTTTAAGATGGCAAAAGAAAAGTTTGAACGCGTAAAACCGCACGTAAACGTTGGTACAATCGGCCACGTTGACCACGGTAAAACTACACTAACTGC